>CACZPV010000103.1 GCA_902783065.1 uncultured Ruminococcus sp. | reverse complement strand
TGCGGTTTTTGATATCATCTGTTTTACAATTTTTCTCCGCTGTAATTCGTCATTTTCGTAGCTTTTTGCGTCGAAAACGACTTCTTTCTGACTTCTGGGCGGAGTTTGCGCCGCCTTTTTACAATCGGCTGTTATATTATTCCTGCATTTTGAGTATCCCGACTACAAATTATTCTCAGCTTAACCATTGCTGAGCAGTTCTTCCGCATAGTCAAGAGTTGCCTGTGTAATCTCAACTCCTCCGATAATACGGGCAAGTTCATCACGTCTGCCCGCATGATCAAGCAGAGTAACCTGAGTAAATGTCTTTTCATCACGGACACTTTTCATGATCTTGAAATGACTGTCTGCCAGTGACGCTATCTGTGCCAGATGGGTAACGCAAAGCACCTGTCTGGTTGTGGATACTTCTTTGAGCTTGAATCCGACTTTTTGTGCTGCACTTCCGCTGATACCAGTATCCACCTCATCGAAAATCAGGGTGTCGATATTATCCTTATCCGCCAGCACATTCTTAATTGCAAGCATCATTCTGGATAACTCGCCGCCCGAAGCAATCTTTGCTACCGGTTTCGGAACCTCTCCCGGATTAGTGGAAATCAATATTTCTACTTTATCACACCCGTTAATGTTCAGATCGCAGTTTTCAATCGTTACAATAAGCTCCACATTCGGCATATCAAGGAATACCATTTCCTCTTTAACTGCCCTGCAAAATTCGTCAGCTGCGGCTTTTCGTTTTACAGACAAATCTCCGGCAAGAGTCTGAGCTTTTTGTTTTGCTTTCTGACAAGCTTTTTCAAGTTCCTCTTTATTTTCATCAAACTTTTCAAGATATTCGAGTTCTTCCTTTGCTTTATCCAGAAAATCAAGCATTTCCTCTATTGTGCTGCCATATTTCTTTCCAAGAGTGTAAATCAGGTCAAGCCGCTCTTCAATCTCATCAAGGCTGTCATTTTCGCCGTCAGCTAAATCAACCATTGACAATAATTCATCACGACAGTCCTCAAGTTCGTAAACGGCATTCTGTATTCGCTTTGTCACTTCATCTGTTTCGGGCATACAGTCCAGAATTACTGAAAGACTGTCACAGGCATACTCAAGCTGCTGAATGGCTCCGTCACTGTCATCACTGCCGTTAAGATACTCATGCGCTTCATTCAATGATGAAGCAATTTTTTCTCTGTTTTCAATTATCTGACGGCGGTCGGTCAGTTCTTCATATTCACCTACATAAAAATCTGCCTGTTCCAATTCATTGACCTGATAAGATAAAAGATCAAGTTTTCTTGCCCTTTCATTTTCGTCAACGTTCGCTTTATTCAGTTCGGATTTCAACCTTGAATATTCTCTGTATGCTTCTCTGTATGCTTCCAGTTCATCTTCAAGATTACCAAGTTTATCAATATAGGTAATATGTAGTTCAGGTGACATCAGCTCATAGCTGGCATGCTGCCCGTGAATATCAATAAGATATTCGCCAAGTGCTTTCAGAACACTTACTGTAGCCGGTCTTCCATTGATACGGCATTTTCCCTTTCCGCTCAGTGATAATTCCCTTTGTACCAATACACTTCCGTCATCCTCAGCAGTGAAGCCGAGTTCTTCAAGCGCCTTCAGTGTATGATCTGATAAATCCGTAAATTCAGCACTGACATATGCATTTTCACTGCCGTTACGGATCAGATCCCTCGATGTACGGTTGCCCAGAATTGCATTTATAGAATCAATCACAATGGATTTACCTGCACCGGTTTCACCGGTTAATACATTCAGACCTTTTGTAAAATCAATACTGGTTTTTTCGATTACTGCAATGTTTTCTATGTAAAGATTTCTAAGCATTAAGTTCCTCCGTTTTCTTATCAGACAGCCGATAACACTGCGCTTTCAACTAATTATTTCCTGTCATCAGCTTCTTAAGATCTGCAACCAGACTTGCAGATGCTGAATCTGTTCTTGTTGCGACGAAAATAGTATCATCACCGGCTATAGAGCCAAGAACACCCGGACGATTGATAGAATCAAGTGCTGCACACACTGCTTGTGCCATGCCAACACCTGTTTTGATAATAACAAGATTATGGGCATATTCAATACTTGTCACAGCTGTCGCAAATAAATAGGAATTAGACATTTCTTCTCCCGAAGATACTGTATCGTAGGCATATTTATATGCACCGCTGTTATCCAGCACCTTGATCAGACGCATTTCCTTGATATCTCTCGAAACAGTAGCCTGAGTTACGCTAAATCCTTCCTTTCTCAGCATATCGAGCAGATCTGACTGAGTTTCTATATTATTATTTTTGATAAGCTCCAGAATTTTTGTCTGTCTTTGTGTTTTCATTCAAATTTACCTCTTCTCTGCAAATTTATCATGCAATACTCTGTAAAAAGATTTATCTTTCAGTACAATAAATTCTGCTCCAAGTTCCGAGGAAGTCACGCAAACGGTATCATCCCTTTTAATAATAACCGTTTTTGCACCGTCTATCGTCAGATAAACCTGTGTATCATCATCGCACGAAGCCGTGACTACCAATTCCGAATGATGACTGAATATAACTGACCGCCCGAAAAGAGAATGAGGACAAATCGGTGTCATTACAATACATTTCATTGTTGGCTCAACTACCGGACCGCCTGCTGCCAGCGAGTAGGCACTGGAACCTGTAGGTGTCGAAACAATGAGTCCATCACTCCTATAGTGACAGATATAATCCTGATCCAAAGATACATCTATATCGATCAGTCTTGAAAGCGATCCTCTGGAAATAACCGCATCATTAATTGAGAAGTACTCATTGCTGCCATTTTCCGAAGAATGGACAATACGAAGCATCATTCTTTTTTCCGTTGTATAATCTCCCTGTGTCAGTTTTCTGAGCATATGAAGTTCATCTGCTTCCAGTCCTGCTACAAAACCAAGCCGACCCATATTAATGCCAAGCAGTGGTTTTCCAAGGGGGGACGCATGACGTGCAGCATGAATTATTGTACCGTCACCGCCGATTGTCAGAACCATATCAGAAGCAGAAATAAGGCTGTTTGTATCAGGATAAAAACTGACGTCAAGATTACGATACTTTTCCCTCATGGTTTCGGACAGACAAACGCTGATACCACATTCATGAAGGATTCCTATTGTACTGAGTGAAGCCGCATAAGCACCTTTTCTTGTCAGATTAGGCATTAATGCAATCTTATGAATATTATGCATCGGAATTATCTCCATATATTAATCTTTTATTTATCAAGCTCACCGTGTGACTGAGCTACTATTGATTCAATATCGAACAACTTTTCGGCAGACGGTTGTTCAGACTTGCGTAAATATATCAAATATTCTATATTTCCTTCGGGTCCTTTGATCGGAGAATAATCAAGGTCCAGAACACTAAACCCATTTTCAAGGCAGAAATTATAAATTTTGCGGATAACCTCTGCATGAATCTTTTTATCCCTTACAACACCTTTTTTACCAACATTTTCTCTGCCTGCCTCAAACTGCGGTTTAATCAGACAGACTGCTTCTCCGCCCTCTTTAAGCAGCGGTCTGGCTGCCGGAAGAACAAGACAAAGGGAAATAAAACTTACATCTACACTAAAAAAATCTATTTCATCAGGAACCTGTTCTCTGGTAATATATCTGACATTGGTACGTTCAAGATTAATTACTCTGTCATCGTTTCTGAGTTTCCATACAAGCTGACCGTATCCAACATCAATTGCATAAACTCTTTTCGCTCCGTTTTGAAGCATACAATCCGTAAAGCCGCCATGAGATGCACCGATATCCATTGTAACCTTATCTTTAAGGTCAATAGGGAATACCTTTAATGCTTTTTCAAGCTTCAATCCTCCCCTGCTTGCATACGGCAGTTTGTTCCCTCTCAGTTCAATATGCACTGTTTCAGGATAAGTTGTTCCGGGTTTATCAGATTTCTGATTATCCACATATATAATTCCTGACATAATCAGTGCTTTTGCCTTTTCTCTGCTTTCTGCAAGTCCGGCCTCATATACCAGCACATCCAGTCTTTTCTTTTCCGCCAAATCAATTCACTCCATTTTTATAATCCAAAACCTGATTATCCGGCACAGAGGGATCCGAATTTTTAATAATGATTTCCTCCATACTTTCTGCATCCAGCCCCAACCTATGAAACGTTGAATCACATTTTGCCTGATGTACATAATTTTCAATTGCCGTCAAGTGATATTTTCCTTTAAAGCCGTTCTGATACAGTAAAAAGCCGAAGGATTCGCCTACTCCGCCATATTTTATTCCTTCCTCAAAGAAAAAGCAATTACGATAACCCATACATTTTTTTACAGCATTAAGGTCGATAGGTTTTATTGTGTTTAATTTCAGTATACAGACCTCTGTTCCCCTTTTTTTAAGTTTTTCAGCAGCAGCACATGCATTTGAAAACATTCTTCCATAAGTCACTATAAGCGTTTCACTGAATTTTTTGCCGTAAAACGTATAAGGCTCCCCGTCATAATGATAATCCTCAGGAATAAATAATTCTCCTCCTCTCGGATAACGTACTGCTGCGACGCCGCGTGTCCGGTATATTGCTGCATCGAGCATATCGTTCAGTTCAGAAAAAGAGGCAGGTGCAAATACAGTTACACCCGGTATAGTATTCATAAAAGCAACATCAAAAATTCCCTGATGTGTTTCTCCATCCTCACCGACAATTCCCGCCCTGTCTATTGCCAGAACAATATGAAGATTCTGCAAAGCAGCATCATGGAGAATCTGGTCATAGCTCCTTTGCAAAAAAGTCGAGTAAACAGCAAACACCGGCGTCACATTTCCCGCGGCCAGACCGCAGGCAAAGGTTACAGCATGTTCTTCGGCAATTCCGACATCATAGAAACGGTTTTTATATTTTTTAGAAAAATCAACAAGTCCGGTTCCCATAGCCATAGCAGCTGTGATGGCACAAAGCTTTTTATCTTTAGCTGCATGGCTGCACATATATTCTCCGAAAACAGCGGAATATCCCTTAGACGAGCTTTTAGGCTCACCTGTTTCAATATCAAACGCAGAAATACCGTGAAAGACATTAGGATTCTTTTCGGCATACTCATAGCCTTTTCCTTTTTTCGTACAGACGTGAAGCATAACCGGACCTTTAGAACGTCTTGCTGCTTTCATTGCAGTTTGCAGCTGTTCAATATCATGTCCATCCAAAGGACCATAATAATTAAAACCCAACTGTTCAAACATATTTTTCTGATGTCCGAAGAAATTCGTTCTGATCCAGCTTTTCAGACCGCTCATCATTCTGGCAAGCCCGTGACCGATTCCGGGAATTTTATTAAGCCGGCTCTGCACCCTGCTTTTAGCATCCAGATAAGAAGGCTGGATCCGCAATTTTGTAAGATGCTTTGCCATAGAGCCGACATTTTTGGAAATTGACATTTTATTATCATTGAGTATTACAATAAGGTTTTGCTTTGATTTACCGGCAGAATTAAGCGCTTCCAGTGCCAAACCTCCTGTCAGCGCACCATCACCGATAACAGCAATTGTATAATTTTTTTCGTTATTTATATTGCCAGCGCAAGCCAATCCGAACGCTGCCGAAACAGAAGTACTGCTGTGACCCGTATCAAAGCAGTCATATTCGCTTTCTGCACGCTTCGGAAAACCCGACAGACCATTTTCAGTTCTGATTGTTTTCAATTGTGCCCTTCTGCCGGTAAGAATTTTATGTGTATAGCTCTGATGTCCGACATCCCATACGATTCTGTCCTTTGGTGTATTAAAAACACTGTGCAAAGCAATAGTCAACTCTACCACACCAAGATTAGAAGCCAAATGACCGCCATTATTGGAAACGGTCAGCATAATTTCTTCTCTGATTTCCTCGGAAAGCTGATTTAACTGCTCGATACTGAGTTTTTTCAAATCGGACGGAGAGTGTATACTGTCTAAAATATTATCATCTGTCATTTTATATTCTCCGTACTGACTTAACAGCCATCTCTGAAAAAACTTACGAGTCAATAAATTCATAAAAATACAATTTCAGAGATACACTACATTAAGTATTTATCAATATTAATATGCTTATTGAAAGGTGTCCTTTGGTATTTGTCCGATCTTAGCGGGCCAACACCAAAGGACATTTTGCTGAATCCGAGTATGTTTGAAGCATATTTTTTCGAGAAAAAAAACAAACATACGCAGCCTCCTATATTATATCACTATTTGAATTAATATTCAACCATAAAAATTCCCGTCTGGACTTTTTCGCCGGACGGGAAAACAACTCAATTTGATCTTTTTAACAGATAATAGGCAAACTCTCTCAGGGTTGTGGTATCTCTTTCAAATACTGACAGTGCGTTTACTGCATGATCCGTCAGTTCTGCACTGATTCGTTTACATTCATCCACTCCCAGTAGTGCAGCATAGGTGGATTTTTCATTTTCGTTATCACTGCCGACAGGCTTTCCGAGTTCTTCAGTACTTGATGTAACATCCAGTACATCGTCTACAATCTGGAATGCCAGTCCGATATCTTCTGCGTAACTTATCGCTGCTTTTATTTCATCCTCAGATGCGCCGGCAGAAATACAGCCAAGTTTTGCCGCTGCAATAATCAGCGCTCCGGTTTTCTTTGCATCCATGATTTTCAGATGTTCAACAGTAACCTGTTTTCCCTCGCTCTCCAGATCTATAATCTGACCGCCAAGCATTCCCTGCGCACCGGCGCTTTCAGCCAGCACTTTTGCTGCCGCCAGACATTTTTCTGTACTGTTAAGTCTTACAGATTTATCCGACAAAACTGTTTCAAATGCCAATGTCAGAAGTCCGCTGCCTGCCAGAAGGGCACAAGATTCACCATACACCTTATGGTTTGTAGGTTTTCCCCTTCTCAGATCATCGTTATCCATACACGGAAGATCATCATGGATCAATGAATAAGTGTGTATCATCTCCAATGCACAGGCAAACGGCATCGCTGCTTCTTCGCTTCCGCCGCAAAGCTTTGCAAATTCCAGCACCAGCATCGGGCGTACTCTTTTTCCGCCTGCCATAAGACTATATTCCATTGAGGAAACAAGATTTCCGATCAATTCATTTTTTTCGGGAAGATACGACAGCAATTCTCTTTCTATATTCAGTTTATTTTCCGACATCATTTACCCCTCCATTTCATTTATATCGGTAATTTTTTGTTCTGCTTTTTTCAATATATCATAACATCCGGCAGTAAGCTTTGTACCCTCATCATATAATTTCATTGCTTCATCCAGAGTAATATTACCGTCTTCCAGTCTTTCTACGATTTCCTCCAGTCTTTTGACTGATTTTTCATAGTCAGTTCTTTTCATGCAAAACCTTCCTTTCGTTAACGGTACACTCTGCTGTTCCGTCCGAGAATTTCACGCTGATCCTGTCACCCATATAAACATCATTTATTGATGAAATAACGCTTTTCTCTTTTGTCACAACTGTATAACCTCTTGCCAGCACTTTCAGCGGACTGAGAGTTTCCAGCTTTGAGGACAAAGAAATAAATTCTTGCCTGCATCCTGCAATATATTCTTTAAATGCCGCTGACATTGCATTTGTAAGCATATCAAGACCAATTTGTTTGGTCCTTACATATTCCCTTGGGTTCTGAAGGACTTTTGCTGATGTAATACTGTCCAGTCTGCTTTTTTCCTTAATCAGTTTCGATTGCATAAGAGTATTCAGCTGTTGTTTATAATACAGGATATTTCCCGAAAGCTCACCCTCCTCGGGAGATACAAGTTCAGCCGCCGCAGATGGTGTAGATGCTCTGACATCAGCAGCAAAGTCACAGATTGTAAAATCCGTTTCATGTCCCACACCGGAAACGATCGGAATATCACATTCATAAATAGCTCGTGCAAGTGCTTCGTCATTAAATGCCCAGAGGTCTTCAATAGATCCTCCTCCTCTGCCGATAATGATTACATCCGCACACTTAAGCCGACAAAAGCGTCTGACCGCTTCTGTCAGTTGTTTAGCTGCGTTTTCTCCCTGCACAAGAACGGGACACAGTATAATCTCTCCGATAGGATATCTTCTTGCGAGAATACGGCAGATGTCCTGCACTGCCGCACCTGTCGGAGATGTAATCACGCCAATACGTTTCGGATATTCAGGCAAAGCTTTTTTATGTTCACTGTCAAACAAGCCTTCTGCCGTAAGTTTCTTTTTCAGCTGTTCAAATGCGATCGTAAGTGAACCTATTCCGTCAGGCTGCATATCCTCGATGTAAAGCTGATACTGACCTGTTACGCTGTATACAGAAACATAACCTCTGACAATGACATTCATTCCTTCTTCTGGTCTGAATCTGAGCCTTGATGCATTACCGGCAAACATAACTGCTTTGACAGCCGATTTTTCATCTTTCAGTGACATATACAGGTGTCCTGTGCGATAATGGTCAGTATAATTTGAAATCTCACCTTTCAGATAAACCATTTTAAGATTATCGTCATTATCCATAAGGGATTTAATATAGAAATTAAGCTGTGAAACGGTAAGCACCGCCATGTCATCACCTCAACTGGTTTCACTGATTCAAGTCAAATTTTATCTGTGCATCCTGCATATCCGGAAGATCCACTCCTATATGCAGACAACCTGCTCTTGTAATACATCTTCCTCTTGGTGTTCTGTTAAGAAATCCTATTTGCATCAGATATGGTTCTATAACATCCTCAATTGTTACCGCTTCCTCACCGATTGCTGCTGCCAGAGTTTCCAGCCCGACAGGACCGCCCCTGTAAAATCTGACAATTGCATTAAGCATACGTCTGTCATTGGAATCCAGTCCGAGTTCATCTATTTCTAATCTTTCCAGTGCAATCTGTGCCGTTCTTAGTGTAATTACACCATTGGACATTACCTGTGCGAAATCCCGGACACGTTTAAGCATCCGGTTAGCAATACGTGGGGTTCCTCTGGAACGTGAAGCAATTTCCAGTGCGCCGTCCGGTTCAATGGCAATACCAAGTATTCCTGCACTGCGGTTAACAATCATAGCAAGTTCCTCAGGCGTATACAGTTCAAGTCTTAGTGTTACACCAAAACGGTCACGCAGCGGTGCCGTCAGCTGACCTGCTCTTGTTGTTGCTCCCACAAGTGTAAATCTCGGCAGCGGCAGATGATAGGATGCTGCCATCTGTCCTTTACCTGTTACTATATCAATAGCAAAATCCTCCATAGCAGGATACAACACTTCCTCAACTGCTCTGGAAATCCGGTGTATCTCATCAACAAAGAGTACATCGCCTTCATTCAGATTAGTAAGAATAGCCGCAAGATCTCCCGGTTTTTCAATAGCCGGACCGGAGGTGATCCTCAGATTAACACCCAACTCATTTGCAATAATCCCTGAAAGAGTAGTCTTGCCAAGTCCCGGAGGACCATACAGCAATACATGGTCAAGCGGCTCATTTCGTTGTTTTGCCGCCTCAATAAAAACGGCAAGGTTTTGCTTTGCCTTTTCCTGTCCGATATAATCATCCAGTCTTTTCGGACGAAGCGGATTATCATTCTCGTTTTCACCCATTATTTCAGTAGGCGAAACAATTCTGTTTTCAAAATCAAAATCTTCCATTTCGTTTACCCTTTATTTTCTTCCTATTGCCTTTAATGTTTCACCGATAATTTTTTCTACAGGCCAGCCGGGGTCAACATTATTCATAAACGGAGTTGCCTCATCCGGAGAATAGCCGAGTACTGCCAATGCTCCTATTGCCTTTTCTACATTGCCTGATGCAGCAGGAATGCCGGCAGTATTTCCTGTCGAAACCGAAACAATACCGGAGGGTACCAGTTTTTTCACCTTATCTTTCAGTTCCAGAATAATTCTCTGTGCCAGCTTATTCCCTACTCCACTGGCTTTTGTCAGCGTTTTGCTGTCGTCAGAAGACACTGCCAGAGCAATTTGTTCCGGTGACAGTGCCGACAGAATGGCAATTGCTACTTTTGCACCCACACCGCTGATCGTTGTCAGAAGTTTAAAACAATTCAACTCACTCGGATCAGCAAAGCCGCAAAGTTCTACTGCATCTTCTCTGACAATCATGTGGGTATATACCATTGCTGTTTCCCCTGTTTTAGGTAGTTTAGACAAAGTATTCATGGTCGTCAGACATTTATAGCCTACTCCGCCACATTCAATCACCACAGCATTTGGTTCAGTATGTATTATTGTACCGTTTAAACTATATATCATTGGTAACTCCTTTAATTATGATAAAATAACCAATTATGAAAGTCTGAAATCCCTTTTTCCATGCATATGCGCATGTACGCAGCATGGACACGATGAAACCGGAAGGTCTTTTATAATTCATCATGTGAACTTTACGGATTCAGGATTTCCACCGTTATTCATCTGTTGTATTTAATATTCGTACTTTTGCTGTTCAGAAGATTCCGCAGCTTTGTTCCCGAACATTGTGCATGACAGATTGCCATTGCAAGGGCATCTGCTGTATCGTCAGGTTTCGGAACTTTTTCAAGTTTCAGAAGTCTTCTGGTCATTTCCATCACCTGCGGCTTTTTTGCCTGACCAAATCCGGTTACTGCAGATTTAACCTGCAAAGGCGTATACTCACTGACCGACAGATTATTCATCTGTGCTGCGAGAAGAATCACACCTCTTGCCTGTGCCACATCTATGGCTGTTTTCTGGTTATTCTGAAAATACAGACGTTCGATTGCCATTTCATCCGGATCATGCTCGATAATAACCGCAACCAATTGATTATAAATATACTGAAGCCGCTGTGGAAAAGGCATACCGGCATCCGTAGTAATTGCGCCGTAATCCACTGACTGATAACGTCCCCCGCTGTAATCTATCACACCATAACCAACAATGGCATAACCGGGGTCGATTCCTAAAACTCTCATACATTTCCATTCCTTATTATTTGGTGTCCCGTCATCTTTGCAGGGGGCAGATCACCATAGGAAGCCGCTTACAGTTTCCTGATGAATTTGATACATCCTGAATCCGTGAAGTCAAGCCTTTCCGGATTTCACGGATTCAGGTACATGATTTATTCAATACTTTTTAATTATACTATATTTTTAAATTTAGTTCAACAGTATCTCTTTAATTATAAAAAAATTCCTGTTTCAACCTCCACATACAATGGTCCGGAAACAGGAATCATCAATTATCTGTAAAGCCATGGCATAAACTTCCATTCGACAACCTTTTTCTTAAGATCATCATCAGTACTGCCGGAAATCTTCATATAATCCTCATAGCCTTTGTTTTTAAGAAGTTTTCTTATAGAAGTCTTATTAAAGCCCTCATCAAGAAGCTTATCTATACAATTAACAATAACTGCGGGCAGCTTCTGATATTCAAACGCTTCATTAAGAACCGTATCGTCTTTATAAAGCAGTCTTGCATTTTCCGCAACCTTTATCATTGCATCCAGCCGTTCAAAGCAATTATTGCTTGCTCCGGAATTACTGCCCTTTATAAGACTGTTGACATAATCCCGTTCGATCTCCATATCCACACAGGCGATAACAGGATTATTGAGCAGTGAATTGTAAATAAATGCTTCCGCATATCCAAGGGTACATTCCTCATAAAACCTGATGTTGTTTTTCAGCAGAAATTCCCTTTGAAAAAGAACGGCGGTAAAATCCATATATATGGATGAGCGAATCAATCTGACAACGATATCCGTTCCTTTTATTCCATCGGGTATCAGATCCTTGTGACCTGTGTCATTTGATGATGGAACAGCAAATACAAATTCAGCCTTTTTTTCTTCGGCGCCTTTCATATAATCATTAATATAGTTTTTATAAAGCCTTGTAGGGTAAACAAAGGTAATATATTTACCTTTCGACCTGTTTATACCGGTATTCAGCGCAGTACTAACCGTATCATTTCCACATTGTATCACAGTACCTTTAAGGTTCGAGCTTTTCATCATATCAAGTGCATCAAGAACACCGCCGTCAGTGGAATTAAGGTCTATTACAATAAATTCCACATTAAAGCTGCGGGTTTCATCTGCAATCATTTCTATAATTGAAGCATTTTTAACTTTATTGTTCCTGGCAGGTATAATTATCGAAAGATCAACATCTGACATAGTGCTACAACTCCATTCATGTCTTATACCTATTATAGCACATAAATTTGAATTTGGTGATTTTTACAAAAGAGAATTTTTATAGTTTTTTGTATTTCAATTTGTATAATTTAGACAAATATCATCCTATTTTTTGCTTAATCAAATCTGCCGTTTCATTTGCAAGTCTATTGATCAATGCTTCGTCAAGACCTTCCAGCATTACTCTGACAAGCGGCTCTGTTCCGGAAAGTCTGACAAGGATTCTTCCATCCTCACCAAGTTCTTTTTCCACACTTATGATTTTTGCTTTAATATCTTCGTCCTGTGCATATTTCATTTTTCCTTCAGGGGTAACTCTGACATTCACAAGTACCTGCGGATAGCGGGTCATAAGTGTTGCAATATCAGAGAGTTTTGCCTGACGGCGGTTCACGATACTCAATAGTTGTGCAGCCGTAAGCTGACCATCTCCGGTTGTAGCATAATCAAGGAAAATGACATGTCCCGACTGCTCACCGCCGAAATTATAACCGTTTTTAAGCATTTCTTCCAATACATATCTGTCGCCGACATTTGCAGCAACATAATTCAATCCGTTATCCCGGCAGAATCTTGAAAAGCCCATATTGGACATTACTGTTCCCACGACCGCATTTTTACTAAGCTTCTTACGTGATGCACAATCAAGCGAACAAATAGCCATGATAAAATCACCGTCTATCATTTCGCCGTTTTCATCAACCGCAAGACATCTGTCAGCATCACCGTCAAATGCAACCCCAAGATCAAGCTTGTTTTCGACAACAAACTTCTGTAGATTTTCCATATGTGTGGAGCCGCAATTATCGTTGATATTAATGCCGTCCGGTTTGTCAGAAAGCATAAAACATTCTGCACCAAGCTTTGTAAACAGTTTTTCTGCCGTAACACTTGAACTGCCGTTAGAACAATCTATCGCAATCTTCATTCCGTCAAGTTTATCTGATACAGTACCAGCAACATAATCAATATAATCATCGACTGCACTTTCTGCACGTATCACCTTGCCAAGTCCGCTTCCCGTAGGCTGCGGATAAGGTTTTGCGCTGTCAAGTACAATAGACTCAATTTCTTCTTCCATAGCATCCGGGAGTTTGTAGCCGGTAGAAGCAAAAATCTTTATACCGTTAAACTCAAAAGGGTTATGTGATGCTGAAATCATAAATCCCGCATCCGCATTATATTTTCTTACAAGATATGCAACTGTCGGCGTTGGCACTGCTCCAAGCAGAACAACATCTGCCCCTACAGAACAAAGTCCGGCTGTCAATGCTCCTTCAAGCATATCTGAAGAAACCCTGGTATCTTTTCCGATCAGTACCTTCGGATGCTTGTCGCTGCTGCTTTCTGTTAACACCATGGCAGCGGCTCTGCCGATATTGGTAGCAAGTTCTACCGTAAGTTCTGAATTAGCTACACCTCTCGCACCGTCCGTTCCGAATAATCTGCCCATAATCTGCTCTCCTTTTAATTATTATAGCTTTTATAGCTTTCAGTCGATTGTAAAAGTCTGAAACTCCTTTATCCATGCGGTTTTTTGATATCATGTTTTTTACAATTCTTCTCTGCTGTAATCCGTCATTTTCGTAGCTTTTGCGTTGGAAACAACTTCTTTTAAACTTTCGGGACGGGGTTTGTGCCGCCGCAGGCGGCACAAACCCTGCCTTTTTACAATCGGCTGATTATTATAGCTTTATGTCGATTGCAAAATTCAGAAAATCATTTTTATTACGGTTTAAATGATCTGTCATTTTACATTTTTTCCGCTTACATGTGCCATTTCTTCCGATCATACGGCGAAAATGACTACTTTTTGACTTTCAGGTGGATTTTATATCGCCTGATGAATCAATCATCGATTCCTTAATTTTATGCCGAAAACAGGTGTAATTATACACCGTTTTCGGCTGAATACTTAATACTGCATAAATATGCTGTCCCGGAAGCATTGTCTGACGAATACATTGGTTCTGCAAAAGATGCGTCATATTTGTCAAGAAGTTTGTCCCTGATAATTTCATCTGACATTACGCCGCCTGCAAACACAAGAGGCAATCTCCCGTACTGTTCCAGAAGTATGTCACACATTTTTTCAATAGTTTTTTCGATATACGCAAGGCACAATGACGCTGTATATTCTTTTGATCTGCCGCTTTCGTAAGCTCTGCGGCAAATATTTTCCACTCCCGAAAGACAGCAGTCAGCATTTTTTAATGCCGGTCTGATTCCGCTTACTTTTTCAGAATTTGCTGCAGCAAGACGCTCCAGTTCCATTCCGCACGGAAAGCTCAGCCCAAGCATTACACCAACTCTGTCAATCAGCTGACCGGCATTCAGATCGAGTGTTCCGGCAGCAAGCCTTATGTTAAATATTTTATCCTCATCCGGACAAACATATAGTGCCTCCGTTGTACCGCCCGAAACATGAAAGGCAAGAAACTTCCGGTTAATTAATTCTGTTTTTCCCGCACTGTACAACGCTGCAGCAATATGTCCGCATTGATGGGAAAACGTATAATACGGAATTTTGTTTGTCTGGGAAAGAACCCTTGCTGCCATAAGACCAACCGTAAAGCACGGCATATAAGAGCCTTCAACATCACGGGGACGTGATGACACCCCAACAGCCGCAATTTTTCCGTTAAAATCATCCATCAGATTATTCATTACATCCGGCAGCTGCTGCACATGGTGAAAAACAGCATCACTCTGACGCAGACCGCACTCTCCCTGTCTGACAGGAAGAAGCTTTTTCTGCATTATCATTTCACCGCTTACGCTGTCATAGACAGAAGCGGAAGTAGTATAATTACTGGTATCAATTCCCAAAAAATACGGCATCAGTTCTCACCGCTTTTTTCTATATTTTTTGCAATCGAACCCAGAACACCGTTAACAAATGCACTATCACCGGATGATGCATACTCTTTCGCCAATTCGACCGCCTCATTAATATATACCTTGATCAGTGTCTGATCCACATACACCATTTCATAAACAGCAACCCTCATAATAACAAGAGATACCTTTGAAATTCTGTTAAGTTTCCAACCCTTCAGGTTTTCTTCAATCAGTTTGTCAAGTTCCGTCATTTTTTCGAGAACACCATTGATCAGTGTTCTCGTATATTTTCCGACTTCTACATCTCTGGCATCCCTGGCATCAGCAATAATCAGTTCAATATCATCCTTTTGTACCATCTGTTCAAATAACAGAATGAATGCAAGTTCTCTTTCTTCATGCCTTTTTGACTTTTTGCTTTTAGAATTTTCTCCCATAGCAATTTTCCTTTCGGTTGTTTTTTTTAACCGTTATACTTTACCTTATGGAACACCTTTTTTCCTTTTTTGATAACGATAAATCCTTCGCCGAAATCATCTGCCTTGATTTCTGCTTTTACATCGGTTACTTTTTCATCATTCACAGAAATACCGCCCTGCTGAATAAGTCTTCTTGCTTCTGCCTTAGACGGCACCAGACCAACAAGAAACAGCAGATCGATCAATCCGATTTTTCCCTCTGTCAGATCATCAGCGGTAATATCTGTTGAAGGCATATTATCTGTATCTGACTTTGCTGAAAACAGGGCTTTTGCACCATCAAGAGCTTTTTTTGCTTCTTCTTCGCCGTGTACTAATTTTGTCAGCTCATAAGCAAGAATTTCTTTTGCCTTATTCAGTTCACTGCCCTGCCACTTTTCCATTGCTTCAATTTCCTCAATCGGAACAAAGGTCAGCATTTTCAGGCATTTTATTACATCACTATCGGCAACATTTCTCCAGTACTGGAAGAAATCAAACGGACTTGTTTTTTCCGGATCAAGCCATACAGCACCTTTTTCAGTCTTACCCATTTTCTTGCCTTCTGAATTAAGAAGAAGATTGATGGTCATTGCATGTGAATCCTTACCAAGTTTGCGTCTGATCAGTTCAGTACCCCCAAGCATATTGCTCCACTGATCATCACCGCCGAACTGCAGATTACAGCCGTATCTTTGGAAAAGTGAGTAAAAATCATAGCTTTGCATTATCATATAATTGAATTC
>CACZPV010000102.1 GCA_902783065.1 uncultured Ruminococcus sp. | reverse complement strand
CCGAATCCGACATGGGAAAGTCCGTCTCCGATCATTGAATATCTTTTGAGCACAAGACTGACGCCTAAAAGAGATGCACACAGCGATACTAATATACCGCCTATAAGCGCCCGTATCATAAAATCATTCTGAAACATTTCAATTATCTCATTTAACATATATTAACCTCTGAATCATATCAGTCATTATACTTACCGAAAAAATACTGTCCAAGAGGACTTTTCATATATTCTTGTGTTGTTCCGAAAAAGCTTTTTTCGAAATTAAGGTGCAGAATATGCGTAGCATATTTAACTGCAGAAGTAATATCGTGCGATACCATGACAATCGTTATATGATCGGTTTTGTTCAGATCTTCGATAAGCCGATACATTTCCTCTGTCACTATAGGATCAAGTCCTGTCACTGGCTCGTCAAGAAACAACAGCTTTTTCCCCGCACACAATGCTCTTGCAAGCAAAACACGCTGCTGCTGACCTCCTGAAAGATCACGATAACTGCGGTTTATCAGATCTTCTATTCCTAATTTCCGAATATTGTCATGAGCTATCAGTTTATCTTTTTTAGAGTAAAATGGTTTCAAGCCCCTGCTGTTAAGACGTCCGGACAGTACCACCTCAAAAACACTGGCCGGGAAGTCCTTTTGTGCCGGTGTCTGCTGAGGAAGATATCCGATTTCTTTCTTTTTCAGTTCTTCACCAAAGATAATCTTTCCTTGGTCCGGAGATTTCAGTCCCAGCAATCCTCTGGTCAATGTACTTTTTCCGGAACCGTTTTCTCCAACAATGCAGAGATAATCTCCCTCACTTACAGTAAATTCAAGATTTTTGATAACATCTACATCTTCATAGGAAAAAGCAAGGTTTTCACATTTAATCAGCTCTCCCATTTCAGGATAAAGCCTCCTTTAAATTATTCAGATTTTGTTTCATCAGCGATAAATATGTAGCACCGTTTTTCATGCTGTCTGCATCAATATTATGGCACGAATGCATCTCCAGAACTTTTGCTCCTGTAGGTTCAGCTATTGTCTGAGCCACTTTCCCGTTAGAAAATTCTATTTTGAAAACTACCGGGATTTTCTTTTCCCGTACCTGATCAATCAGAAACGAAATAGTTGCTGCACTGGGTTCAGTTTCCGAGGAACAGCCGGGAAATGCTGCAAAATAGCCAAGTCCGTACTCATCCGTAAAATACCGGAACGGAAAACGATCTCCGAATATTACCAATTTATTTTTTGCACTTTCCACTGTCTGGCGGAACTGTTCATCAAGCTGTGTCAGCTGTGCTGAATAGTTTCTGGTATTTTCATCGTATATTTTTTTGTTCCCGGGGTCAAGTTCTGCCATTGCCTGTGAAATTTTCTTAGTGATCGTTATTGCATTTTTCGGAGAAGTCCACACATGTTCATCCAATTCAATTTCTTCCCCATTTTCACTTTTTTTCTCACCGGCAGTCATTCCTTCTACTGTAGTTTCCTCTACTGTATCAACACAATCCATCAATGCGATGATCTTTTTAGGCTTTTTTTCATCGGATTCAAGAATAGTCTTTACCCATTCGTCCGATTCACCTCCGACATAAATAAAGAGATCACTGTTTCGAATATTGACAATGTCCTTAGGTGACGGTTCATAATTATGGCTTTCCATCCCCGGCTTTAAAAGCATAGTCAGATCAATATAATCCCCGCCTATCTGTCTTGCAAAATCGTACGGCGGAAAAATAGTAGCTATGATTTTTAGTTTTCCATCTGTTTTCGTATCGTCATTCCCTCCGCAGGCACAAAGCATCAAAAGCAATATTACTGCTGACAGAATCAATGCTATTATTTTTTTCATAATGTTTCCTCCGCTTGATTTTCCTTACATCCCTTACAGATCCCATAAAATACTGTACGATAATTATTAATCTCAAATCCGTGTTCATCAAAAATATGACTGCATAATTGTGCAGTATGACTACAATTAAGATGAATCAGCTTTCCGCATTTTTCACACTTAAGATGAAAATGATTTTTGCACTGTTCATTCTGATCGGCATACTGAAAACATGCAGAAGTAGTACCATCTACGGTATATTTCCGTACAAGACCTTGCTCCAGCAGCTTATCAAGGTGTCGATAAATAGTAGTTGTACCCACCCTTGCACCATCTCGTTCCAAATGGTCAGAAATACTGGCGGCTGTGACATGCTTATCTTTATTTTCTATTAAAAAATCAAGAATTGCCTGTCTTTGCTTTGTCTTATATCCAGCTCCGTTATTCATAAATGTCCTCCTTAACCGTCAAAGACTTCTTATTTCTACTATGCAGACAATTTGAAAACCGTTTCCATTTTAACACTGATTGAGCTAATTGTCAATACCTATTTCCTTTTCACCGGCGAGCCCTAAATATGAAATTTTTTTCGTTCACCACAGATCGTATTCACTGCTGCCAACTACAAATTTACACATATCCAGTGATAATCCTTCGCTCAAAAATAAAGAATTATCCCCTGCCCCTTCCAAATGGAGAAGATTGGAAGAGACAGGAGATTGGTAAGTATCCAGCGCCATGCCGGGCTGTTGAATGATTTTAAAACATCGCGCTATTACCTGAATCCGTGAAGTTGACTTGATGAATTATAATAAAAAAAGTCCTTTCAGGCATTATTTTATTTTCATCAATGCTATTGTCTGCGGCTGCATAATAAGATAATTACCCTGCTTTAAATGACTGCCAATCTCAAATTCAGTATCACATTCAAAAGCAAAAGGTGCACTTTGTTCCTTTTCTGTAGGATTGACTGCAATAATGAATTTTCCTCTTTTGAAGATAAAAGGATATTTTTCTTTTACAGCATATATTACCTCGAAATCACCATCTGCCTGAAGATCAGAATTTGCATGACGGATAGCAATAACCCTACGGAGTGTATTCAAAATAGAATCAGGATTTTTTTCTGCTGATTCTACTGTAACAGCATTTTCACTTGTATCAACCGGCAGGTAAAGCTGATCAGTATCGACTGTCGAGAAACCATGATTTGCACTTCCGTCCCACTGCATAGGTGTTCTGGTACCGGTTCTGCTGAATCCGCCCTCTTTACTTGTCAGCCCTTCCATATAACTCATCCCTATTTCATCGCCGTAATACAGAAACGGCACACCGGGCATCATAAATACAAAAGAATATGCAATCTTAGCTTCTGATTCTGTGAACATTCTTGTCATTCTTGGCGTATCGTGGTTACAAGTGATAAAGCTTATATAGCCCTTTCCTTTCGTTCCTTTTAAATCATCAAGATATTCATCAAGAAACTTTGTAATATCTCCGTTTTCGTTTTTACCGAATACTGCTTTACATTCCCCTGTTTTCCAGTTTTTGTCGCGAAATAAAATGCGATAGCCGTTTGTATCATGATCAAGGTAGAAATCACTGTGAAAACCGGCGCCTACAGCAACCTTTGGATTACACCATTCTGAAATAATTGCAGCATCAGGATATTCTTTATCAAGCATAGCCCTGACGTTTTTCCATACCTTACAAGTTTCGGGTTTTTCACCGTCCTCGTTTTTAACAAGAGAATCGGCCATATCTACACGGAATCCATCACAGCCCATATCAAGCCAGAAACGCATAATATTCTTCAATGCTTCTACCGTTGCCTGACAATCCGGATCAGACGGTGATTTCTGCCATGCAGGATGAGTAATATTATTAAAACCATAATTCAAAGCAGGCTGTGAGCTGAAATAATTAACCAAATAATTTCCGTCACGATCGGTAATACCACAAAGCAGCCTGTACTGCGGAGGAGCCTCCCACACGCTGTCAGTCCATATGTATCTGCCGCTGTACTCATTTTTTTCAGGACTTTTACTCTTGAGGAACCATTCATTCTGATCAGATGTATGACCAGGAATGAGGTCCAGCAAAATACGTATCCCTTTTTCGTGAGCAATTTCAAAAAGACGTTTCAGATCGTCATTGGTTCCATAACGCTTTGCAACCTTATAGTAATCACTTACATCATAGCCGGCATCCATAAAAGGCGAATCATATACAGGATTCAGCCATATCGCATTACATCCCAGACTTTTCACATAATCAAGCTTGGATATAATACCGTTGATATCACCGATTCCGTCTCCGTTGCTGTCACAAAAAGTCTGCGGATAAATTTCATAAAACACTGCATCTTTTAACCAATTTGGCATAATTAAAACCTCCGATTCAGGTAATTTTTATACATTATACCATAAATCGGAGGTTATTTCAATATTAATTTCTAACTCTGCAACCGGTGAGCCGCCAGAGCGAAACGCATTTCCTTGGGAGAAATCTTTCCTAAAAAACTAAAACTGTATCTGGGTTGATTAAAAATCATATTCAGTCGTTATAATTATTTCTTCTTCCGCCTCTGTAACCGCCGTTTCTGGAACCAGACGGTCTGCGCGGAGGAAGATCATTCTCAGGAGTAAGCCCTTCTACTTCGATCAATGCTTCCCTTCTTGAAAGATTCAGTCTGCCTTTATCATCAATATCAAGTACTTTAACAATAATTACATCATCAACATTTACCACATCTGTTACCTTTTCAGTACGCTTGACATCAAGCTGGGAAATATGACAAAGACCTTCCTTACCGGGAGCAATTTCTACAAATGCGCCGAAATCCATTAATCTGGTAACTCTGCCCTTGAAGATCGTACCCGGTTCAGGATCTCTTACTATGGTGTCAACAATTGTCATAGCCCTGTTACAGTTATCAATGTCAATTCCGCTGACAAATACATGACCGTCTTCCTCAATATCAATCTTGACATCACATTCTGCACAGATTTTCTGAATTACTTTTCCGCCGGATCCGATTACCTCACGGATTTTATCTATCGGAATCATTGTGGAAAGCATCTTAGGCGCATATTTTGAAAGCTCTTTTCTCGGTTCGGGTATTGCTTTAAGCATTACCTCGTCAAGTATATAATCTCTCGCCTTATGCGTCTTATAGAGCGCTTCCTTTACCATATCAGGAGTAAGACCACTGATTTTAAGATCCATCTGAATCGCAGTAATACCCTCGTGAGTGCCAGCTACCTTAAAGTCCATATCACCAAAGAAATCTTCAAGTCCCTGAATATCGACCATTGTCATCCAACGATCTCCTTCTGTAATCAAGCCGCATGAAATTCCGGCAACCGGTGCTTTAATCGGAACACCCGCATCCATAAGTGAGAGAGTGGAGCCGCAGATTGATCCCTGTGATGTAGAACCATTGGATGACAGAATTTCTGAAACCAGACGAATCGTATAAGGAAATTCTTCTTCTGAAGGAATTACGGGAACAAGTGCTCGTTCTGCCAATGCACCGTGACCTATCTCTCGTCTGCCGGGACCTCTGGAAGGTTTGGTTTCGCCTACTGAATATGACGGGAAATTATAGTGATGAATATATCTTTTGGACGTCTGATCATCAAGTCCGTCAAGCAGCTGCTTGTCGCTGATAGAACCCAGCGTGGTTATGGTCAGAACCTGTGTTTGTCCTCTGGTAAAAAGACCCGAGCCGTGTACTCTCGGAAGAACTCCTACCTCAGAAGCCAACGGACGCATTTCGTCCATTTTTCTGCCGTCTACACGTTTCTGCTCATCAAGAAGCCAGCGGCGTACAACGAATTTCTGTGTCTTATAAAGACATTCGTCTATTTTAGCCTGCTGATCAGGATAAATTTCATCAAATTTTTCATGAACCTTATCATATACAGGCTTAAGTCTTTCATCACGGATCTTTTTATCGTCTGTATCAAGTGCAAGCTTAATATCCTCTACTGAAAAATCCTTGATAGCTTCAAACATTTCATGATCCGGTTCATTACTCGGATATTCAAATTTTTCTTTGCCTATCTCTGCCTGTATTCCTTTAATGAACTCTATAATTTTCTGATTTGCCTTATGACCTGCCATGATGCCATTGAACATCACATCATCAGGAACAATGTTAGCTCCGGCTTCGATCATCGCGATCCGGCTGTCCGTTGAAGCTACAGTCACAGCCATCTGAGAAACTTCTCTTTGTTCTTTTGTAGGATTAATCACAAATTCTCCGTCAATAAGACCTACAGATACCGCAGAGATAGGTCCATT
>CACZPV010000101.1 GCA_902783065.1 uncultured Ruminococcus sp. | reverse complement strand
TGTCTTTTTTCTTCGGACTTTTTTCACAGCCCCTTTCCCCCAGAGTAAATACCTCGGCTCGCCGGGCGGCGGTTGGGTAGTTACCCTTGCTAAAGACGAAAAAATAGTATATAATATGTTCAGGCAATGTCTTTGAGGTAACCTTGCAGTTGATGTTATAATCAAACAGGAAAAATCATCAATATGAAAGCGAAGATTAAAATGTATTTAAGTGAATTTGTGT
The DNA here is from genome assembly GCA_902783065.1 of uncultured Ruminococcus sp. Lineage (GTDB taxonomy): Bacteria > Bacillota > Clostridia > Oscillospirales > Acutalibacteraceae > UBA1213. The sequence goes on along the minus strand of CACZPV010000101.1, from coordinate 3,463 downwards.
CTAACGATACGGTAAAAGAAGAACTGGCACAAGCAATGCAGTCCGGACTTTTTCCCCATGCCCTGATCATCGACGGAGCAAAAGGTACAGGTAAAAAAACTCTTGCCGGCATTATTGCCGAATACTGTGTCTGCCTGTCAGACGATGTTAAACCATGCGGCAAATGTTCCGGCTGCCTTAAGGCAATGCATCGCTGTCATCCGGATATTTATATTGCTGACGGCAATGTTTCAGGTTCACTGTCAATCGAATCAATCAGAAATATGCGCTCTGATGCATATATCATGCCAAATGAGGCACCAAAAAAGGTATATCTGGTCATCGACTGCGATAAAATGCTGCCTCCGGCTCAGAATGCGCTTCTTAAAGTACTGGAGGAACCGCCTGCTGATGTGGTATTCGTTCTGACTGTAACCTCCGCCAATATGATGCTGCAAACAGTACGGTCAAGGTCAAGAATATATACCCTATATCCCCCTTCTCCTGAACAGGCAGCTGAATATCTCAAAAATATATATCCTGATAAAAACGATAGGGAACTTATGGATGCTGCTGTACTGACTGACGGTAATATCGGGCAGGCAATACAAAATTTTGAAACGGGCAGCGAGGAAGCAAAGGCACTGGCAGATGAGATTCTGACGGCAATAACAGAAAAACGCGAATATCCGCTGCTTTTGCTGACAAACAATCTTTCTAAAAGCCGTGAATTTGCTGCGAAAGTCCTTGATTGTCTGCTGGACGATGCAGGCGAATGTATCAGGGCAGCCTCCGGTCTGGAAACTAATTCCAAAGCCGCTGAAATCGTTGCAGAGCGTCTGTCGGTCAGAAGAATCTGTCAGCTTGCAGAAAACATTTCTGATGCAAAAAATGTATTGAAAACCAATGTTAATCTGAATTTTTTTGGCACATGGCTTTGTGCCGTGCTGAAAGATAATTAACACAAAACCACTGATAAAAAACTATATTTTCGGAGGAAAAAAATGACTTGTGTGATAGGTGTAAGATTTAAAGAAGTCGGAAAGGTTTATTACTTCGACCCCAACGGAATTGAACTTTGCGTTGGCGACAATGTAATTGTTGAAACAAGCCGTGGTGTGGAATGTGGAAAGGTTGCCATGGCTAATCGGGAACTCAGCGATGATAAAGTGACTGCTCCTCTGAAGAAACTGATCAGAAAAGCAACCGAAGCGGATATGGCAGTCGTGGCAGAAAACAGAAAAAAAGAAAAAAAAGCATTTGCCATATGTGAGCAGAAAATTTTGCAGCATAATCTTAAGATGAAACTTGTTAACGTGGAATATACCTTTGACAATAATAAAATTCTTTTCTACTTCACAGCAGACGGCAGAGTTGATTTCAGAGAATTGGTCAAGGATCTTGCTTATGTGTTCAGGACAAGGATTGAGCTTCGCCAGATTGGTGTCAGAGATGAGGCAAAAATGCTCGGCGGTCTTGGCATATGCGGAAGACCTTTCTGCTGTAATACCTTTCTTGGGGAATTTCAGCCCGTATCTATCAAAATGGCAAAGGAACAGGGAATGTCACTTAACCCTGTCAAAATTTCGGGTACCTGCGGCAGATTGATGTGCTGTCTGAAATATGAGCAGGACGTATATTCAAAGCTGCTTAAAAACACGCCAAAGATCGGCGCAATTGTCGATACTCCGGACGGTAAGGGCAATGTCGTTGATCTTAACCTTATTACCGGAATACTGACAGTGCAGCTGAACAAATCTCCTGATGCTGCTCCCCACACTTATGATGTTTCAGATGTCAAAGTGATTAAGGATGCACAAATACGACTGGAAAAATCTGAAATAGAAAAACTTAAAAAACTGGAAAAGGATTAAGGAATCACTGAATAAATCATGCCTTACTGCTCAGCACCTGTCTTGCTTGCCCTTTTTCTGCCCATCTCCCGTCCCCCTTCCCAGTTGGAAAGGGGAGAATTTAATCACCTCTGTCCCTTTTCCCGGTGGAAAGGGGACTTTTTCTGTACAAATTCAGGGAAAATCATAATAAAAATGAAATAATTCACCGGTTTTGATTGACTTTTTTGTACACTTTTGATATAATTTACTCAACTATAACATAAAAACTGGGGTGTATGTGTATGAAAAAAACAATTAAATTAAAAAAAGCAGCAGCCTTTCTGATGTGTTTTGTGTTGTGCATCAGTTTTTTTCTGTTTCCTGAAATAACCGGAAATAAAGACTCAGCTTCTGTAAAAGCAGATGCCTATTCGTATTATAACGGGGTAGTAAGACGCAGCATAAGTGATATTGAGAAATATGTAAAAAGTCACCCTTATGAATTTTCAGGTGATAAGTATTCCACGTTACCTGATAAAGAAAACTTTGAACAGGGTGTGTTATCTCAGGATTATCTTCAATGCTGTCTTAATAAGCTTAATATCTACCGTTATATTGCCGGACTGAGTGAAGTAAGTTTGTCCTCAAATTATAACGATGTTTGTCAGGCTGCAGCATTTACGTGCTATATAAAAGGAGGGATAACGCATTCATTGTCTGTTAAGCCTGAAGGTATGCCGGATTCTCTTTTTGAAAAGGCACAAAAAGGCTGTGCTTCCAGCAATCTGGCATTAGGTACATACTCGCTGCTGGACAGCGTGGACTTATGGATAGGGGAAGGCGGTGCATTAGGACACAGAAGATGGTGCTTGTATCCCGGTATGCAATATACAGGTTTTGGTGAGGCCGGCAGATGTACCTCAATGTATGCTTTAGATAACTATGGGTCTACAGGAAACGATCAATATAAGGTTGCATGGCCCGGTTCAGTAACTCCGGTTGAATTTTTTTCCGGAAGTGATTACTGGAGTGTATCAAAGGATACTTCATTCTCAAGTAATACTTCTGTAACTGTCAAAAGGTATTCTGACGGTAAGGTATGGGACCTTTCCGCTTCTACTTCAGACGGCTATTTCAATATAAATAATTCAGGATATGGTCAGTCCGGCTGTGTCATATTCAGACCATCCGGACTGCCCAGCAATTTGTCATATGAAAGCTTCCATGTGTTAGTTTCAGATAACGGACAGTATGTGACTGATTATGATGTATTTTTCTATCCCGTAGAGAAGAAAGTGGAAAGTATTTCCCTCAGTTCTGAGTCACTCACAATCGAACAAGGTGAATGTGTTGATCTTACAGTATCACTTGAACCGTCAGACGCAACAAATACAAATATAACATGGACAACAAGCAACAGCAATATAGCAGAGGTATCAGCCGGTAAGGTAACAGCCAAATCAGCAGGAACAGCCACTATAACGGCAAAAAGCCATAACGGACTGACAGCAAGCTGTATAGTGACAGTAAAAGATAAACTGTTAAACAAATCTACTGTAAACAAAACAAACTTCAATGTCGGCGAAACCATCACAGTTAAAGGCGCAGCCAGCGGCGGTACAGCACCTTATACATATGAATTTTATTAC
>CACZPV010000100.1 GCA_902783065.1 uncultured Ruminococcus sp. | reverse complement strand
ATGCCTGAAACAATAAAAGCAGTGATACAGCGACCGGGAGAAATATCGGAGATCGTCAGCATAGAGAATACTATCGGGGAAATGAACAGTATTGTCGGCGGAGCGTCTACAGCTGTTACAATTCCCGAAAACGGGCTGAAACTTGTAATGAACATCAGTAGTAAAATAATAGGCAACCCGACCTTGAAAACTCTCTGGGGCAAAATATACGGGACCGTTATAGTTACGGCAGCTGACAACGGTAAATTCATCAGCCTGACACCGGAGCAGATACAGTCAGCCAGAGGGTGGCTGCTGAAACATACATATGAGGAGGAAAAGTTTTAATGTCAACAAAATTTGATTTATATGATCTTAATGAGCTGAAAACACAGTTTGCAAACTACATGTTCTGGTGCAGCGTATCAGATACCGATGAAGATATCGGAGCTGCCGCCAGATATATCACGAATTTCATGAACTATCTTGAAACGATGATCAGGGAGGAAACAAAAAATGAAACCTGAAAAAATGACAAATGCTGAGTACCATGCGGCAGAAGGTGTTTCTAAGTCAGATCTTGACCTCATACATCTTTCACCGGCACACTTTAAGGCGCGTAAGGGAAATCAACTTCAAACGCCGGCAATGCTGATTGGTTCGGCAATACATAAATTGGTGCTTGAACCTGATGATTTCGGAAATGAATATACGGCAGTTCCGGAATGTGACAGACGTACCAAAGAAGGCAAAGCAATATATGCGGAATTTATGGAGAAGTCCGCCGGAAAAAGCCTTCTGACAGCACAACAATTGGCAGATGTTTCAGCTGTTTCGGATGCTGTGCTGAATCATTCGCTAGCCGGAAAGCTGCTTGCAGGCGGACAGGCTGAAACGTCATATTTCTGGCATGATGAAAAAAACAGTCTTCTCTGTAAATGCCGTCCGGATTATCTTAAAGGCAGATATTGTATTGATCTTAAAACAACTCAATCTGCCAGACCGGAGGACTTTATGAAATCTGCGTATAATTTCCGCTATCATGTTCAGGCTTACTGGTATCTCAAAGGACTGAAAGCCTGTGGTGTGAACGCTGAGGAATTTATATTTATTGCTGTTGAAAAAGAGCCGCCGTATGCTGTCTGCGTCTATGTAGCCGGAGAGGATTTTCTCAGGCTTGGAGAAAAGGAAGCGGAAAAGGATCTTGAAACTTACCGCAGATGTCTTGAAACCGGCTGCTGGCACGGCTATGACGAAGAACCGGCTATACATACATTGGAACTGCCTGCATGGGTGAGAAAGGAAGCTTACTATGAATAATAAACAGATGATACCGGCAGTCGCAGAAGAAACAAAAACTCCTGCTGACAGCCGCACAAAAACAGAAAACAACACAAATACAGCATTGCAGCTGACAAATGTTTTCGGGGATATAAACCAGTTCAAAGATGCTCAGCGCATGGCAGCGCTTCTTGCAGCCTCTGACTGTGTGCCGGACAACTATCAGAATAAACCCGCAAACTGCGTTATCGCACTTGATATCGCTAACCGTATGGGGCTTTCACCGCTGACGGTTATGCAGAATCTGTACATAGTCAGGGGTAAACCTTCATGGAGCGGTCAGGCTTGCCGTGCGCTTATCAAAAATGACGGTAAATTTATCAATGATGATATCGTTTATATCGGTGAGCCGGGTACAGACGGCTGGGGCTGCTATATGACAGCAGTGAATGTAAAAACAGGTGCAGAGATAAAGGGTCCTGCTGTTACGATCGGCATGGCAAAAAAAGAAGGCTGGTATAGCAAAAAAGACAAAAACGGCAATGAAACATCCAAGTGGCAGACAATGCCTGAACTGATGCTCGCATACCGTGCCGCCGCTTTTTTGCAAGAGTTCATTGCCCTTCGGCAATGATGGGTTTTCAGACGGCTGAGGAAGTAATTGATGTTGCAAATGCAGAAAAGTTCAAAAAAGCCGATAGTCTTACAGCTGATATTTTGGGAGGTAAATAATGCAGACAAAATTAGGTGACGGTTCTGTTATGATCTGCGGTATTGTCGGAAAAGACGCCGAAACCAAGCGTGTAGGTGAGAAAAATTCTGTAATGACAAAGTTTTCAGTCAAAGCCGGAGATCGTACTGACCAAAGCGGTGATAAAAAAGCTGTATGGGTAAACTGTACTGCATGGAACGATATGGGCAAGGCAGCTTCTACGTTAAAAAAAGGAGATACCGCACTGGTAATAGGCAGGATCAGAACATACAAGTACAACGGCAATGACGGCACTGAGAAAACAGGAAATGAGCTGGTATGTGAATTTATTTCCGGAATTTTCAGGGCGCTGCTGTCTGATATCCCTTATCCCGGAAACACGTCCGGCAGCAGTACATACAGCGATTATTCTATGCCGTCTGATGAGGATCTGCCCTTTTAACAGCGAAGGATCTTTCCTGTTATTAAAAAAAATTTTTTGTTTATTTGACCTTTTGAGGTCAAATAAACTGTAATTTCCCCGGTATTATGAGGGGGGTAGTTATGTACAGCAGAATAAAGGAAATGGTCAGTATGCAGGAAGCCGCTCAGCATTACGGAATTACCGTTGACCGCAGGGGTTTTGCATGCTGTCCGTTTCATGAAGAAAAAACAGCCAGTCTGAAACTGTATGATACATCGTTCTATTGCTTTGGCTGCGGCACAGGCGGTGATGTGATTACTTTTGTTGCTAAGCTGTATGGTATCAGCAATGCTCAGGCGGCTCTGAGGATAAATGAGGACTTTGGTCTGCGTCTGACTGATAAAAGCTCACCGCAGGCAAGGTCTGAATATCTCAGGAAAAAAGCAGAGAAGGAAAGGGAGTTAAAGCAATTCCGT
>CACZPV010000099.1 GCA_902783065.1 uncultured Ruminococcus sp. | reverse complement strand
CTGAATATATTATAGCATAGTTTGTTGCCTTTATAATTCATTATTCTAATTAAGAATTATATTTCAGGTTAAATCAGTGTTTCCCTATATAATACTTGGATTATTGATGCTCAGCAACAGGACAATTTATCAGCTTCGGAGTCGCATTGATAAAGGTCTGAATACAATGTACAGCAGCAGCACTGGGAGTATACAAGCAGCGATCAGAAAACTCCTTGAGAAGGGTTACATTGATTATCATAATATTCAGGAAAATGGCAAGAAGAAAAAAGAATACTACATTACTGAAGCCGGCAAGCATGAATTTAATAAATGGATAAACAGCCCTGTTGATTCTGCAGGGATAAAGTGCCCCGAACTATCGAAGATCTATTTTATGGGTTTTTCTATGCAGGAAAACCGTTCGGAAATTATTACAAAGTACATTACCGAGTTAAAGAATAGATATGATTCATTAAATATGATTTGCAATGAATCAGAAATATTTGTTCATTCAGACGATTACGAACATCTGACTGAAGAAGAAAAAGATATAGTTTTTTATCAGATTGCCTGCGCACGTTTTGGACGTGATTTAATGTCTTTTGCAATAGAGTGGTATGAGATTTTTTTAACTGAAATGAGGAAATATGATGAATAGACAAAGAAAAGCAATCATAGAAGCAAACAAAATATCAACGGTTGAAGAGTTTGTTCTGGGCGGTTATCCGCAGAAGGTACTGATAGAAGGAAAATCCGAGGATCTTCCCGTAGTAATTACGCTTCACGGCGGTCCGGGTTCTCCGATTCCATTCTGTGTCGGTGCAAGAGGATTGTTCCCCGAATTTACGGATAACTGTATTCTTGTATCTTGGGATCAATACGGCTGCGGTATAAATAATGCAAAGCTGCCTGACGATATATCTATCAGCGACTTTGTAAATATGACTATCAAGCTGATTGAGGAAATTAAAAAAAGATTTCCTCAGAATGCTGTTTGGCTTTTGGGAATGTCCTGGGGATCGGTTTTATCCGCAATGGCAGCAAAGTACTCTCCTGAATTAATCGATGGAGTTATTGCATACGGTCAGGTGTTGTATCAGTTGATGCAAAGCCGGGAAACAATAGATGCACTAATGAAATCCAAAGCACCCAAAAAAATAAAAGCCGAAATCAAAGCAGCTGCGGAATCAAAAGAATATAATAAAAAGATGGCAATGAAGCTAAGTAGTGCTATACGAAAGTATACATACGGCTACAATAATCCAAAAGAGCCTAAAGCCGAAGTGGGAAAAATAATACGTGGTATTTTGACAAGTCCAGATTACAAATTCAAAGATTTCAAAGCAATTGTGGTGAACGGATATATGAAAAACACAAGACTTATAACGGAACTGTCAAAACTTGATTTGCGTGAAACGCTTAAAAACGTATCTGTCCCGTATCATATAATACAAGGAGAAACAGATATTGTTACTTGTACAAACAGTATCGTATCATTTGTTGAAGATTCTGATAATCCTTATCTTACCTGCAAAGTTATACCAAACAGTGCACATATCCCCGGTGTAAACGGAATGCAGGCTGTATTTGAAGAGATATGCGGAATAAAAAAATGATTTCATTTTTCGGCAATCCAGTCATTGTGTAAGAATTATTGGTGTTGCAAAAATGCGAAAAAGGGTAGCCGTACTTTGCAGTTACACATAGACATTACTACTAATGGCATAAGTAAAATTTTGAAGTGTTATAGTCGGTTCGATTTCGATAATAACATAATAAAATAACTGAAAACTCCGGAAAGCCATAAAGCCCTCCGGAGTTTTTGTTTTTATGTTGCTAAGATTTATTATTATTTAGCCACAACAATTGTCAGCATTACAAGATCGGTTTCTCCGGTATTGGTGAGAGTATGCTGTGAACCTTTCGGATAAATATGCAGTACTCCGGGTTTCAGAGCTTCCTCTACACCGTCACAGACAGCCTTTCCGCTTCCGCTGAGGATATAGTTCAGATCATCACCGGAGCTTTGTGTATGCAGACCGATTTTGCCGCCGGGATGTATCGTTGTGGGTATAATGCGGTAGCTTTCGTCATTATACATTCTGACAGTCATCATGCCCTCACCATTGTTCATACAGGGGATCTTCATTTCCTGAATGTCGTTAAAATCAATTATCATTTTAAATACTCCTTTATTGATATTCCTCTCTCAAACGCCTGACAAACAGGTCAACGATAGGAGAGAACACCTGATACTTTTTCCAGATAATATACATATCGGTTTTAAGCTCCGGTGTGATAGGACGGAAACAAAGACCGCTTTCCTCACTTGTATTGATAAGATGCTCAAAGGT
>CACZPV010000098.1 GCA_902783065.1 uncultured Ruminococcus sp. | reverse complement strand
GCATGCCGTGGAGTTGGTGCATCACTGAATGAGGATGAACTTGTAAAATGGGATGCAGAGCACAGAAAGATGTTGGAGAGTATAGCGCCGGAAAAGTTTGAAGTACTTCATTATGCTGCGTTATCCGTTCTTAAAAAGATATGAATGATTATGTTTACTATATATTCAGAGCGTTGTTTAAAATAATTTATTACATCTGCTTGTATTCATAGAATAATCATGATAAAATAATAAATAAGGAAATATTGAATCAATAAGCTTTTCTTGATGGTTTAAACTTACTATACCAAAATACTCTGCAACTAAAACTGTATTCAGGTCAAAGTAAATAAACACCTTTTATAACTATAGCAATATATAGTGATAATATACCGGGAGGATAAAACATGAAATATATACTAAATGAAAAAGAAATTAATACCTGCATGATTGGAACATGGGCATGGGGAACGGGACAAAACGGCGGTAAAATTGTTTTTGGAAACAGTTATCCGGAACAACAGCTGATTGAAACTTTTGATACGGCATTTGCTCACGGTTTTAACTTTTGGGATACTGCCGAAGTGTATGGAAACGGTACATCAGAAATACTGCTTGGCGGACTTATCAAAAACAAGGATGTTACTGTTTCAACCAAACATTTTCCGAATAAAAAGTATAAAAACGGAGAAAACAGGATTGCTCTGACAAGCAGTCTTTCCAGACTCGGACTTGAAAGGGTTGATCTTTACTGGCTTCACTCTCCTAAGAATATTGAACAGAATATGAAAGAACTGGCTCAACTGCAAAAAGAAGGTCTGATTGGAAGTGTTGGTCTTTCCAACGGTAATGTTGAACAGATTCGTCTTGCTGATATTGTCCTGCGGGAAAACGGTTCTTCTCTGACAGCAGTGCAGAATCATTACAGTCTGCTTTCCGTGGAAAGGGAAGCAGAAATACTGGATTACTGTATCAAAAACCATATTCTGTTTTTCGGATATATGATTCTGGAGCAGGGAGCACTTTCCGGACATTATGACGCTGAACACCATTTTCCCTCTTTTTCCATGAGAGGTCTGAGCTTTGGTAAATCAAAATTCAGGAAAATTCAGCAGCTTATCGATTATATCAGAGTACTTGGTACCAAATATAATGTTGACCCCTCTCAGATTCCTACAGCATGGGCAATTTCAAAGGAAGTAATCCCGATTGTCGGATTGACTAAGCCGGAACATGCCCGTTCCCTGAGTAAAGGTATTAATACGGTCCTTGAACCACATGAAATCAGACAGCTTGAGCAATTAGCTATTAATTCCGGTGTAAAATGCAAGGGTATGTGGGAGTAACCTCCCGTAATTAAAAAAGATTGGCTTTTCGCAGCATATCGCTATGCGAAAAGCCAATCTTCATTTATGTTTTATCAGAACCGATCTCATAAAATAGTTAGATTGGCATAGTTTGCCATAATTTTTTTGGTACCTGCCGTATCAAAAGCAATTTCAAGCAAGGTATCAGATGCCATAGGTGATGTACTGATAATAAGTCCCTCTCCAAAGGTTTTATGTTTAATTCTCATACCTGGCTTATAATCGACAGTATTCTGTTGCTTATGCGACTGAGCTGAAATTACATGACTCTGTGCTAAATCTGCCTTTCTTCTGGCACCTTTAGCCGCAGCAGCAGCTCCATTAAGAGTCGGACGAGGTGTTTCCTTCTCTACAACAAGTTCCTCAGGCAGTTCTGCAAGAAAACGTGACGGTCTGTTATGAGATGTCTTTCCGAAAAGAGTACGTGATTTCGATGCAGACAAATAAAGTTTGTTTCTGGCTCTTGTGATACCGACATATGCAAGACGTCTTTCCTCCTGCATTTCTTCCTCAGAAAGTGTTGACAAATAACTCGGAAAAGTATTCTCTTCCATACCGGGAACAAATACATTGTCAAATTCCAGTCCTTTGGCTGAATGAAGCGTCATCATTACTACAAAACTGCTGTCATTTTCGGTATTGTACGTATCAAGATCTGTAAACAGCGCAACTTCTTCCAGAAATCCCTGCAATGTTGCGTTTTCCGGATTTTCCTGTTCATAACGCATAATACTGGATTTTAACTCCTGCACGTTTTCAACAGCTTCTTCACCGTGATCACTTTCCTTTTTAATAAAAGCAGGGTATCCCGTCCTTTCAAGAAGCTTACTATACATATCAGATACCATCACGCCGTTTTCCAGTTCTTCTGACATATCATTAATAATGTCACAAAATTCTTCCAGTTTCTGACTGCTTTTAAGCAGGACTTCAAATTCATCTTTATGCTCCATAGTTTCATACATACTCTGACCAAGCATATCGCTGATTTCTTCTATCTGAGAAACTGTTTTGTCACCAATTCCCCTTTTGGGAATATTAATAATTCTTCTGAGTCTGGCATTGTCATTATGATTGCTTATAACACTTAAGTAGGCAATCATATCTCTGATTTCACGCCGTTCATAAAATCGTCTGCCGCCAATAACTTTGTATGGGATTCCCGCACGTACAAATGCACGTTCGATATTCTGTGACTGTGAATTCATTCTGTAAAGAACTGCATAATCGCTGTAACTGCCGCCCTCAGCAACAGCATCATTAATAGTATTAACAATAAAGCGGCTTTCGTCGTATTCATCGTAAGCATTGTAGCGGATAATTTTATCACCTGTCTGGTTATCTGTCCAAAGTGTTTTATCTTTTCTAGCTGTGTTATTTCTTATAACACTATTTGCAGCTTTGAGGATAGTTTTCGTAGAACGATAATTCTGTTCCAGCTTTATAACGCAGGTATTGGCAAAGGTATCTTCAAATTCAAGAATATTACGAATAGTAGCTCCTCTGAATCGGTATATGCTTTGATCATCATCACCAACAACACAAAGGTTACCGTTCACTTCTGAAAGAAGTCTTACCAATTCATATTGCATATGGTTAGTATCCTGATATTCGTCTACCATGATATAGCGGAACTGACTGCCATATTTCTCTCTTACTTCCGGAAAATCACGAAGAATAACAACTGTATTGAAAATCATATCATCAAAATCCATAGCATCAGCCTTAATCAGCCTTTCCTGATAAAGACGATATACTTTTGCAATGTCGATAAGTCTGCTGTCACCCTGTGCATTGACAGAAAATTCTTCCGTGGTCATCATATTATCCTTAGCATTAGAGATTTCATTCATGACATTGCGTACGCCGATGATTTTTTCATCAATATGAAGTGTTTTCAAACAATCTTTTATCAATCTTTTCTGATCATCGCTGTCATATACGGTAAAATGACTGCTATAGCCGATATATTGGGCTGTACTTCTCAAAATTCTTCCGCAAGCCGCATGAAAAGTTGATGCCCAGATATCCAGTCCCTGTTCGCCCACTTTACGGCATATACGTTCTTTCAGTTCATTTGCAGCCTTATTGGTGAAGGTGATTGCAAGGATTCTCCATGGTGCAGGTGCTGAAACAGAAAGTTTTTGAACAAGTTCCTCACGCAGCGGCGTTTTGTCACCGGCAGCCCGTCTGATTTCCTGTATTTCTTCATCACTGTAGGTGCCGTATACCGCATCGGTTTCATAAGCTTTTCCCCAGCGCAGCAGATTGGCAATACGATTAACAATAACCGTAGTTTTTCCGCTTCCGGCACCTGCAAGGATCAGTAAAGGTCCCGACACGGTATAAACAGCTCTTTGCTGCATATCGTTAAGATCGTTAAATTCGTTTTCAATGATTTCTCGTCTGAGAGCGGCAATCTCGCCGTATAATTCTTCGTTCAAATTATTTATCCTCATTTCTTTTGATTAATTAGTCGATTGTAAAATTCTGAAATTCCTTTACCCATTAGGTCTTTATTCGGTCTGAAAATAATACTGTTTTCATTCCCAGTGAATCTACTGCAAAGAAGCAATGTAATATGTTCTTTCTATGTCAATTGATAGTGACGAAAAAAGAACACAGCTGATTTATGGGCAACTGTTTTCATGTTCTATTTTACACCAAAAATCTTATAATAGCAAATATAAATTCACGTTCATTATAACAAATTATACATATAGATTTCTTAGAATAATAAACACAGCCGGCAGACACTTCTGAAGTAATTAAAAATAGTTTTTTAATTACTGTAATTGCAATTTCTTATAAGAAATGTTATTATAAAATGTAATAGATCCTCATGGTTTTAGGTCATCGTCATTTCACTTTGAATATTTTTTCTTAGACCCGAATCAGTGAAGTTGACTTGATGAATTATAATATTAGGAAGTCCTTACGGATTCATCTTATCCAGGCAGCGGTCATGCACAAAGGTGAAGGGCAAAACACTAAGTAAAAAGCAGTCATTTCGGATGCGAAAGCAGAGGAACGATGGGAGTTATCTGACAAAATTGTTATCGTTAGACAAGGTTTTTTAATTATTAACTCAGATGAAATTTTGATGATAGCCGATTGTAAAAAGAAGAAGGTGTTTGTGCCGCCCGCGGCGGCACAAACACCGCT
>CACZPV010000097.1 GCA_902783065.1 uncultured Ruminococcus sp. | reverse complement strand
ATTTTTGTTCTGACTCCGAAAGTCTTGAAAATAAAGCTCTTATCCGAATGATTCTGTCTGTATTTGATATTATTCACGGCAGCTTCGATACAGAAGCTATCTTCCGATATGCTAAAACAGGTTTTTCACCGCTGACAGACAGTGAGATTTATTAGTTGGAAAATTATGCTTATATCTGGAGCATACGGGGCAGCCGATGGAAACAGCCTTTTACTATGTCCCCGGAAGGAATGAAAAATGAGCATTCCGATGAAAAAGAGCTTCTGGAATCTATTAATCGTCTGGAGAATATGCGAATCAGACTGATTACACCTCTGCTTGCATGGGAAGATTCTCTGAAAAAAGCTGAGAACGGCGCTCAGATCACCTCGGCATTATACCGCTTTATGGAAAAAACAAACTGTCAGAAACAATTTCGGAATTTCATACATAATGTTCTTATCCATGAGGGACAGGCTATGACAGAAAGAGAAGCCGGTGTATGGGATAAAACCATCAATATTCTTAACAAAATGTATACCGTCCTCAGGGACAGACGTATAGACAGCCGTTCTTATCTGGAATTGCTGCACATCTATCTTAAAAAAACACCTGTATCTGATATTCCGAGAACCATCAACAGCGTTACAGTCGGTATTGCCGGTAGTATCCGCAGCGAAAATCCTAAGGTCGTATTCGCACTCGGATGCAATGAGGGCATTTTTCCTGCTCAGCCTTCCCCTGTCGGAATCTTTACTGACAGCGAAAGACGTTTTTTGCGGGAAGAAACCGGCGAGGATGAAAGACTGCCGCTGTACGAAAGTATTTTCGGAAATTCACTCAAAGAAAAATATAATGTATATGTCACTTTATCAGCACCGTCCGAAAAACTTTTCGTAAGTTGGCATACACAAGGACTTTCCGGCGGTGCCTGTGAACCCTCTGTCATTAAAAACGAACTTCTGTCAATTTTGCCGGACACTCCTGTAGGTAATACCCTATCCCCCGCCGAAGATAACGCACAAAATGAAGACCTGTTCTTTACAGAGCGGCAAAGCTTTGATATCTGTGCGGAACTATGGAATGACCCGGGCGAAAAAGCTGCCAGTCTGAGAAAATATTTTCTATCATCTGCGGAATATTCTGACCGTGCGGCTGCAATAGGACGCTGCGCCGAAAAAGAACCATTTGTACTCAAGGATATCGCCGGATTAAAGCGAATGTTCGGTACACCGCTGCGGCTTTCCAGCACCAAACTCGACCAGTTTGCTGCCTGCAAATTTTCTTATTTCTGTAAATTCGGACTGGAAGCCTATCCTATCAGAAAAGCTTCCATGGACGGAGGATTGTACGGTTCTGCCATGCATTATATCTTTGAAAAAATGCTCAGCAGCAATAAAATTGAAGATTTTATCGGTTTTGATGAGAATAAACTTAAACAAGATATTAAAGACTGTCTTGATGAATATATTGACTCCCTCGGTGATAAGGAAGAACGTACCCACCGTTTTGCCGCAATTTGTATGCGTATACGGCGCAATGCCTTCAAAACTCTTAGGCGTATGCAGCTGCAGTTTATGAAGGACAGCTTCCGTCCTGTTGATTTTGAGCTGCGTATCGGTTCGTCAGACGGCAGCGGCATACCTGCCTATGAGCTTGATCTTCCGTCAGGTGAAAAAATCGTTGTCAGCGGCTTTGTAGACAGAGTTGATACCGCCGTACTCGGTGACAAAAAATATATACGTATTATCGATTACAAAACGGGTAAAGAACCTTTCAGACTTGCAAATATTGCCAACGGAATCAAACTTCAGATGCTGCTGTATCTTTCTGCAATTCTGAAAAACGGTTCTGAAAAATATGCGGACGGAATGAAACTTCTTCCCGCCGGTGTATTATATGTTCCTGCCACTGCTGATCCGGGAATCTCAGGTTCTGCAAGTAAAACCGCTCTGACAGCTGCCGGAAAAACAGAAAACAATAATTTTAAGATGCGTGGACTGCTGCTTGAAAACAAGGATGTTCTTCGTCTTATGGAAAATGACCTTGCCGGAGAATTTATACCTGCTGCTGTCACAAGCAAAAAGGAACTTTCTTCCCGCAGCAGTGTTGTTTCAGAGGAAGATTTTGAAAAGATTTTCCGCTACATCGACCTATGCATCAAAAGCATGGGCGAAGAATTATATCAGGGCAATATTGAAGCCTTTCCTGAAAAAAATGCCTGCACTTACTGTGAATATAAAAGCATCTGCCGCTTTGAAGACGGTGACAAAACCAGACAATTGATTCGCTATGACAGTAAATCTGCTCTACAGATCATTCAGGACGGTGACGGCGAGATGAGGAGGAAATAAATTATGGCTGATCACGGATTTGAACCCACAAAAGCACAAAAAAATGCAATTGAGGCTCACGGAGGAGCTATTACTGTTTCTGCTGCTGCCGGTTCCGGTAAAACAAGAGTACTTGTACAGCGGGTCATCCGCCATCTGACCGAAAATAATATTCCGGCAGACAGACTGCTGATTCTGACATTTACAAATACTGCCGCTGCTGAAATGAAAACAAGAATTTCCCGTGCTATTGATGATCTTATCAAGCAGGACCCTGATAACGATTTTTACCGTCGTCAGCAGCTTTTGTTAAGCGCCGCCGATATTTGCACTATTGACAGCTATTGCAGCCGTATCGTAAAGGAAAACTTTTTCCGTCTTGGAATCAGCCGTGATTTTCGTATCGGCAGCGAAACGGAACTTCATGAGCT
>CACZPV010000096.1 GCA_902783065.1 uncultured Ruminococcus sp. | reverse complement strand
AAGCATCACAAGACCGTAGCCTGCATCAGAGAACATCATACCAAAGAAGAAATAGAAGAAAAACGCAAGTATAGGTGTTGGATCTACATCTTCTCTTGACGGCGGCGAATACATTGTAACAATGCTTTCCGCCGGCTCAGCAAATTTGTTATTTTTAAGCTTTACCGGTGCATCATCATCCGCATCGGAAAATTCCACGATACAATCTGCTGCATGAAGACATAACGCTTCCAGCTGCCGGCAGTCAGGCTCAGGAATGTAACCATAAAGAATAAATGTATGACTGCTCTGATCAAGCTCTGATATCACCTTATACTTTTCGGAACGCAAAAGGTAATAATCCTTTGTATCGGAAATCACATCCCGGTATTTAACATATTTTTTCAGACTTTCTGTTGCCTGACTTATTTTTTTTACTATTTCATCATCCTTTTTTTCCAACCGCTTGATTTTTTCAGCAGGAGTTCTGGAAGTAGGATTAAGTGGTCGGGTAAATCCCAACGTACGAAGCACATTTTCAGCTTTTTCCTTTTGTACCTTAGGCACGTAAATCACAGCACAGGTAAGATTAGAAGATTGATAAAATATCTCATATTCAAACAGAAGGTCACTTTCTTCTGCTGCGAGTGCCTGTGAAAGCATAGCATCATCGTACATCTTAGGGAAGGTTCCGATAAACACTGCTGTACTGACTGTATCGGGTGTATTCATCGGAATATCCAGACTGCTCCATGGTTCAAGCTGAGCCATCAGCGTTTTTAAACGGACTCTTTCAGCAGCGAGATCTGCTCTCTGTTTTTCCAGATCGCAGATTTTCGAGCAAATCCCGATCACTTTAGGCGAACCGGAAGCAATATTACCGATATCCTCGGGCTCAATTTCCCTTTTTCCTTTAAATGAGTCTAACAGACTTTTTTTCTCAGGAGAAATCTTGTCCAGAATTTTTTTTTTCTGTTTCATAAGCTGACCGTTTCTTTCAAACTGCTGTAATTTGGAAACGGTATCTGTTCTTGAAAAACCATCCTCGGGATGTTCATTATGCTTTACCTGCACAAGAGAACTATTCTGAAGATGTTCCAGGATACGCTTTCTGTCTTTTTTCAGTGCAATAATCCTGACACTCTTCATTTTAAGTTTAGCCAAATAATATCACCACACTTTTTATTTGTTTACATGGAGTTTTCAGCTGATCAGCGCATTGACAGCCATTTCTGTGACTTTACTGCGGTTTTTTTCAGCTTTCTCGGTAAGCTTCTCACATTCTTTTTCTACTTTGACGCTTTCTTTTTCCAATCTGCGGTCAATACTGTCAGAAACAGCTTTCTTATCATCCTCCAACATTTTGTCAACATCTTTGTAGGCATCAGAAATGAATTTTTCAGCTTGTTTTTTTGCATCTGCCTTCTTTTCTTCCGCCTGTTTTTTTGCGAGCGCCTCTTTATTCTTACAATCTTCTTCGGTATCCAGTATAGATCTGACGAAATCTTTTGCCAAATTTCAGCCCCCCTTTAAAACACGTTGATTAGCAGTCTGCAAAATAAAAAATGAAATCAGCAGTTCAGGAATTAAATTCTCTGAATTTACTACAATTCATCGATGTTTTTTCAACATCAGTATATCTGCCCGTTTTCGGCAAGAATAAAATCTTTGGTAATTTTGCAATTAGCTAAACACACTCATGTTAATTAAACCATAATTTACTCCAAAAATCAAGTAATTTCGATATATATTATAAAATTCTTTTTTGACGCATAATCCGTGTGAATAAAATTTTTTTGCAAGAAGCAAATCAATTTAATGCAAAATCACTTTTCTGATACAATATAAGAACTTTGCCCATCCGTTAATATCCGGACGGGCAAAGTTTTCATGTCCCGACTAAACAATCAGAACAATAATTTATTTTGTTTTACCGATGTCAGTTCTGTAATGTACACCCTCAAAATTTATTTTTTTCACTGCTGCATAGGCTTTTTCAAGTGCATCATCCAATGTTTTTCCTGCGGCAGTTACACCAAGTACACGTCCGCCGCTTGTATAGAATTTGCCGTTTTCATACTTTGTTCCGGCATGATATACCGTTGCACCATCTATCTGTCCGTTTTCATCAAGACCTGTAATTTCGAGTCCTTTCCTGTATGCGAGCGGATATCCGCCGGATGCCATTACAACACAGGCTGTTGCTTCGTTTGACCATTCAATATCAAGCTGTGAAAGCTTCTCATCAATTACTGCTTCGATAATATCTACCAAATCTGTTTTCAGTCTTGGCAAAACCACCTGTGCTTCGGGATCTCCAAAGCGTGCATTATATTCGATCACCTTCGGTCCGTCTGGTGTAATCATAAGCCCAAAATAAAGACATCCTTTGAAAGTTCTGTTTTCACTGTTCATAGCTGCTACTGTCGGTTCAAAGATTGTCCTGCGGCAAATCTCCGCAATATCTTCTGTATAATACGGGTTGGGACTGATTGTACCCATACCGCCCGTATTCAGACCTTCATCATTATCATAGGCTCTTTTATGATCCTTGGAAGAAACCATCGGTTTCAGTGCAATACCATCTGTAAATGCCAGTACAGAAACCTCCGGTCCTGTCAGAAATTCTTCCACAACAACATTGTTGCCTGAATCTCCGAATTTTTTATCATCCATGATTTCCTTGACCGCAGCCTGAGCCTCGTTATGATCTTTCGCAATAATAACTCCCTTACCGAGTGCAAGACCATCTGCCTTTACCACAACCGGATATTTGCCTTTTTCTTCGATGTAAGTCATCGCCTTTACAGGATCGGAAAAAACTTCATATTCAGCTGTCGGAATATTGTATTTTTTCATCAGATTTTTGGAGAACACTTTGCTGCTTTCAATTACTGCTGCTTCAGCTCGGGGACCAAAAGCTTTGATATCGTTGGCAGTCAATGTGTCAACCATTCCCGCAGCGAGGGGATCATCTGGAGCAACAAAAACGAGATCTATCTCATTTTCCTTAGCAAATTTCACCATACCCTCTTTATCCATCACATTGATATTGACACATTCGGCATCACGGGAAATACCGCCGTTACCGGGTGCAGCATAGATTTTATCAACCCTGGGACTTTCTTTCAATTTGCGGATGATAGTATGCTCACGTCCGCCGCCGCCAATTACAAGAATTTTCATGATTGTACCTCCATATCAGTGGTGGAACAGACGAATGCCTGTAAATGCCATTGTCATATTATATTTGTTGCACGTATCAATAACATTATCATCACGAATTGATCCGCCGGGCTGTGCGATATATTGTACTCCGCTGCGTTTTGCACGTTCAATATTATCGCCAAACGGAAAAAATGCATCGGAACCGAGAGAAACACCGCTGAATGTTTTAAGCCATTCCTTCTTTTCTTCCCTTGTCAAGGGTTCCGGCTTTACAGTAAAGAACTGTTCCCATACACCATCTGCAAGTACATCTTCATAATCATCAGAGATATAGACATCGATTGTATTGTCCCTGTCGGGTCTTCTGATATCATCTCTGAATGGAAGCGAAAGAACCTTTGGATTCTGACGGAGATACCATATATCAGCCTTATTGCCTGCCAGTCTTGTGCAGTGGATTCTTGACTGCTGTCCGGCACCGACACCAATTGCCTGTCCGTCCTTAGCATAGCATACAGAGTTGGACTGTGTATATTTCAGAGTAATCAAGGCGATAATCAGATCTCTTTTTGCAGCCTCCGTAAGTTCTTTATTATCTGTTACAATATTTTTCAGCATATCAGCATCAATCCGGAGATCATTTCTTCCCTGCTCAAATGTAATGCCAAAAACTTGCTTATGTTCAATCGCAGCAGGTGTATATGAAGTATCTACCTTTACAACATTGTATGTTCCTTTACGCTTGGATTTGAGAATTTCCAATGCTTCTTCTGTATAATCAGGTGCAATAATACCATCAGAAACCTCTCTTTTCAACAAAAGTGCAGTTTCCTTATCACACGTATCCGAAAGTGCTACCCAGTCGCCGTAAGAAGACATTCTGTCTGCTCCTCTTGCTTTTGCATAGGCACTTGCAATCGGTGAAAGTTCCAGATCATCCACAAAATAAATTTTCTTAAGCGTATCAGAAAGCTCTGTTGCCACTGCTGCACCGGCAGGACTTACATGCTTGAAAGATGCCGCTGAGGGAAGTCCTGTCGCTGCTTTTAACTCGCTGACAAGCTGCCAGCTGTTAAATGCATCGAGAAAATTAATATATCCCGGTCTGCCGTTCAGTACAGTAACAGGCAGATCTTTTCCATCCTCCATAAAAATTTTTGACGGCTTCTGATTAGGATTACAGCCATACTTCAGTTCCAGTTCATTCATTGTATGTAATTCCCCTTTCTTAAATTGAAATCAGTCGATTATAAAAGTCTGAGATTCCTTTACCCATACATAACCGATTCATCACACCAGTCCTGATATCACATCAAACATTCTTATTTACAATCCTGTCTTCATACTCACCTGTAGCAAGATCTGTAAATCTTGTATACAGCGATACTTTATTATCTTCGTTCAGTGCATTCCATACATTATTTGTAAATGTATCAATATCTCCGCTTATATTAACAAGTGTAGGTTCGCCCTCAAATGAAGGTATAGGATTCCCGTCACATTTATAAGTATGGATAAAATGACCTTCGCCGGCAACCGGCTGTGCATATTCATAGAAGAAGCGCAGTGCTGATGATTCTCTGCCTTCATTACTTTTCAGAATAGACATTTTATAACAAAAATCATTATCCGCAAATTCAAGAATACCAGATATTCTCGGTGTGAAATTCGGAGGATCCGGCTCAAAAGTTCTTGTTCTGAGGGCATCTTCAAAGCTTTTTCCCTCAAGAATAAAATCTCTTACTGTATCCGTCTGATCTCCGTTGGTAACAACAGTCTGGTTTTCCAGTGTACGAACCGGAGCGTAAATAATCAGTGATGGATCAACCAACTGTGAAGGATCAAATGCCTGTGTTTTCAGATCATTGTTTTCCTTGACAAATACTCTGTTTCTGCTGTTCGTACTTCTGCCCATTATAAAATAACCGATAACCGCTTTTGTTCCGTCTTCACTTTTGCCGATAATAATTCCACGGCCGGGATAAGTAGTTGACGAAATTTCCTTTACTAAATCTGTCATTCTTACGTACCTCACTTTATGTATACTATTTCATTTTTTACTTCCAGCTTATCTTCACAGAAAAGAGAAACAGCCTGCGGCAGAATTTTCCATTCTGCCTGTTCCATAACTCTTTTCTGCAGTACTTCGGGTGTATCACTGCTTTCAACTTCTACTGCCTTCTGCAGAATAATCGGGCCTCCGTCACAAACTTCTGTAACGAAATGAACCGTTGCACCTGTCAGCTTTACACCCTTTTTCAGTACCTCCTCATGAACCCGCAGACCATAATATCCTTTTCCACAGAAACTCGGAATCAAGGCAGGATGGACATTAATCATTTTATACGGATATGCTTTAATAACCAATTCATCCAATATTGTCATAAAGCCCGCATATACCACAAGGTCTGCCTTTTCTTCCTGAAGTGCTTCAAGAATAGCAGTACTGTATTCAACAACATCGCCGTATTCTTTTCTTGCAATCACTCTTGATTTTATATGATGATATTTTGCTCTTTCAAGTGCATAAACACCCGGCTTGGAAGAAATTACACAGGTGATTTTTCCGCCCTTAATGACACCGCTTTCCTGTGCATCTATCAATGCCTGTAAATTCGTTCCGCCTCCCGAAACAAGCACTACAATATTTTTCATTTTCCGAACTAACCTCCCGGTAATAACATTGTCCCCCGGCATCAGATGTGTCCTGAACGTTCCGCGTACAGTTTTATTATTTATCTGCCATCAATTGCTGTAACAATATTTTGATTATTCGTAACTATTCAGTCCCCCCTTTGATTTGGTGGATTTCAATTACAACTGTGATAATTTTTGAATAAAATTCCATAAATACTTGCATAAAATTAAAGAAAATGAATGTTT
>CACZPV010000095.1 GCA_902783065.1 uncultured Ruminococcus sp. | reverse complement strand
GCAAGTCCGCACGCACCTACACAGCGGCACGAGTCAATAGAAAACAATCCATCAGGGGTACATTCACCGCTCTTGATGCCAAGTTTGCTTTCAAGTTCTGCAAGGATCTTATCTGATCCTTTAACATAACATGCCGTACCAAGACAGACACTGATTCTGTGTTTGCCTTTCGGTGTAAGACTGAAACGTGAATAAAACGTTGCTACGCCGTAAACCTCACTCAGTGATACTCCCAGACCGTCAGCAACCATCTGCTGAACCTCGATCGGAAGATAGCCATAAATCTCCTGAGCTTCATGGAGTACGGGCAACAATGCTCCGGGAACGTTCTTATTCTGTTCAATTACAGACATAAGCTGCTCTTCCTGAGCTTTTGTTCCCTGGAAAGATAGGGAATTTTCTGCCATAGGATATTCCTCCATTTGTATAATTTTATATATAAACTATATATAATTTAATATAATCATTATACAGCATTTTGCAGAAAAATACAAGAATTATTTTTATATTTTCGACAATTATTTTCAACAAAATTATGTCAGTTAAATATATTTAACTAATTTCATAAAACTAATTATTACGTTCAGGACGCAGCAAAAAAGCCTTTCTTTTTCCAATACGGCAAAACAGAAAGGCTCCTAATTACGAAAAATTCTCACAATCAATTATTGTCAAAAAGGTCATTGATATTTTATTTTTTTCACAGTATTTTTAGGTTTATTATTTTGCAAAAGAATCTCCTTACATTGTTCAGGACAATTCCATGGCATAAGACCCTTTGTTTTTTTATTCTTATTTTTCAGATAATATATTATATATCTTAGTGGATTAAGATTATTGCAAACAGCAGTTTGTATTATACTGACTGCCGCAATACATCTGCGGTATCCGTTTTCCCGAACGGCAAGTTTATCTGACAGACCGGAAAAACCTTCCAATGCAGCATTGCATAATTCATTATCTACATTTGTTCTGGGATCGGTATAATATAACTCCAATTCATCAGCATGATCAAGTACATATTGATATGCCTTTCCGATCAGACTGATTCGATTTGGATCTTTTTGATCTGTAATAAAGGATGCGGCAGATTCCAGCAATATATCCGTTATTTCTCTTGACACTATTTCCCTTATCTCAAGCTTTGCATCATCTTCATCGATCTCATTTAAATCTTTTTCCTTTTCTTCGATTTTTCTGCAAAGATTCATGCAATACATTGCTTCAGAATCATCACGAAAATCCGGCATTATGTTATCAAGTGCTTCTTCGAACAAATCCCCTACCCTGCTCCACATAGCAGCAAAAGAAAACTTTCTTCCCGGAAAATCGAATCTTTCTATTTTTTCGGTATGAACAATGCCCTTGAATCCTTTGAGAAATGCCATAGGATTATCAAAACGAACCGGTTCATACTCATTGCTGCAACGAATGTCATAATCAAAAATAATTACTGGGTGCTGATCGTTTTCCGGTGTACGGTAAACATAAACATCCATCATTTTGTTTTCGTGCAATACCATCTCATTATTACTTATTCGATAGTTACGGATACCATTCACATCTGCACAAACAAAATCACGTTTAAGCAAGTTCTTCTTCATCTCCTCATAAAGAGGTATAAGCCAACCGTCGCAAACTTCATTCATCCATTTGCACATCGTAATCTGTGACAGTTCAAGATCATGACTTTTCCAATACACTTCCTGTGTTTTATATGATCTGCCGTACACATATTTCTGTATAAATATATTTGCAGCTGCTTCTGCACTGACGGTATTATCTGACAAAGAAAATGCCCGTTTAGTTTTTTCGTAGCCATTCGGTATTTCAGCACCGCATTTATCACATTTATAACCGACAAAAATTTCATCAGACCATATTGCCTTATTTTCGATAATTTTGAACAATCCGCACGGAAATGATGAAACTACCCGATATTTCCCATCGCAGTAATCACAGCTGTTCAAACTCTCATCCAGATTATAAATGCGAAAAATATAATTCACATAATCATTCATAGCATCATTGGGCGGAAATGATCGGATTTTCTGTGCTATTTCTTCCATTTCTGATTTTGAATCATAAGTTTCATCTGAATCTGATGTTTCTCTGTCACATACAATATCCGCTTCATTCAGCAGCTGATCATAAATTTCAGATATCACTGTTTCCTTTTCATCAACGCTTCCAAGGGCAATTCTTTTATATTTTTCGAGTTCATATTTCAACATTTCATTAATCTGTTCCAGTTCGATACATTTTTCTTTAGCAGACCTCGACAGATAAATTTCCGTTAACATCTCTGAATATTCTTTTACGGAAAGCGTTTTTGAATTTTCCCTGATTTCTTCTTTACTAAGCATATTATAATCCCTCGGAAAAACGTATTTTTATTCTGAATAACAGCAGTCGGCGTTTATTGCTATGGACGGCTGCGGTCATGCTGCGAACGACCGCAGCCAGGATAAAATGAACCCGTAAGGACTTTCCTTATTATAATTCATCAAGTCAACTTCACGGATTCAGGTTTAGATAAAAAACATCATTTGCCGTTCTACTGCGGTAAATCGACAAATGATGTTCTTAGTCAGCAATTATAAAAAATGCGATTTTCAGAAACATAACAAGCACTGTTCCGTAAACTTCATTCAGTCTTTTTCCGAATAATGATGTGCTTTTTCCAGAAGCATATCTTTAACCTTCATCAATCTTGTACGACTGCTTCGGTCATTTTCTTCCAGTTTCATAGAAATGTATTTGATTGTTTCCTCATATCGTGGAATCATTACGTGTTCAAGCGAATTAACACGCCGTCTTGTTTTTTCGATCTCAGCAGCCATCAGTTCACAGCTTTTTTCAATCTCAGCAAG
>CACZPV010000094.1 GCA_902783065.1 uncultured Ruminococcus sp. | reverse complement strand
AGTATTTATGGAATTTTATTCAAAAATTATCACAGTTGTAATTGAAATCCACCAAATCAGAGGGGGGACTGAATAGTTACAAAATTTCTACGCACATCTTACATCCCAAAAAGAATACGTTCAAAAATGATAGGACTTCCGGCGGTAAATGTCGGAAGTCCTGATTTGCTATATTATTTCTTCTTCTTTTTCTTCTTGGAATGAGGAACTCCGGCAGTTACAGCTATTGCGGCACCAACTCCAACAACAGCAGCTCCGCTGATGCATCATCAGAAGCGGCAGCGCTTTCTATTGAAGTATCTTCAATAGGGTTAGATTCGATTTCTGTAGTCTCACTAAAACTGCTATCGTATGAATTGTCAATACTGCTTTCAACATCAGAAGAATTACTGCTATCCGATACCAAACTGCTCTTTATTGATGAACTTTCCTGTGAAACATGGGAAGAGGTAGTATGTGACACTTCGCTTGTATGAGAAGATACAGAGGTATCATACGAACTTTCATCTACAATTGCTGAAACGTAAGCAATTCTATTTAGGTCTATCCAGCGTTGCTTAGCCTTCAAAAAATTTGTCTTTTTTGTGTCAACTATTATTGACAATTTCAGCCCCTTCCCTAGGGTAAATACGGCTGCTCGCCGGAAGCTGCTCGCCGGAAACGGGTTTTTCTTGCATATTATATAAATCTGTGTTATTATATGAATAATGGAACATAAATCAGCAAATATTCCGTATAGTCGGAGTGATACAATGAGATCGACAAAGAATCTGCCTGCAAATAAAAGATCAGCTGAGATATTGTCTAAATCGGCTGCGTTATCAGTATTTGCATTGTTTATAATTTTTGTTTATAAATGCCCGATCCGGATGATTTTTGGGATTGAATGTCCCGGCTGCGGATTGAAAAGAGCTTTCCGGGCAGCAGTTTCGTTGGATTTTACGTCGGCGTTTCATTATCATCCGTTGTTTCCGCTGATAGGCGTGTTGTGTCTGTATGTGGTACTGACAGTTTTTTTCCCTAAGCTGCGTGTTTTCAAAAAGGCGGAACTTGTAATAGGAATAGTGACGTTGCTGCTGCTTGCGGCTGTATGGATATACAGGATATTTTTTTGAGGTGAAATATATGGCAAATGGTTTTATGTTGAATGTGGTTAACAATTTTAATCTGGCAGCTTATTGTCAAAGTTTTGCACAGTTTTACCAATCTAAGGGGTTTGTCGTAAATGTAGCAATGTTTAATCCAAACAGTGCACAGATATTATTTGACAAGGATACAGGCGGAATAAATACTATTTTGGGTCTGGGAATCGGACTGAAAGCTAATATTGCGCTGAATGGCAATGTTTTGTCAGTAACATTTACCGATCCCGAATGGACAGGTAAGATTATCGGTCTGGTAGTGGGATGGTTTTTGTGTCTGATTCCTTTTGTCACAGCCATTATCGGTCTTATTAAGCAAACTGATTTTCCGAAACAGCTTCAAGCGGATATGACCATGGTTGCAAACAATATGAATTTTATGTAATGATCGTTTTTCTAATGCCACGTTAACTATTACACATGCGTTCCGGAAAAGTATTCCCGGGGCGCATATTTTCAGTATAACGAAATTCCCCGACCGTGTGAAAACGGTCGGGGAATTTCGCTTTTTTAGGAGGAATGTATATGAAGATAAAAACTTATAAACAATATCACTAATATGCACTGAGAGATTGCATTGTCTTAGTCAAAAAAAAACAACTCTTCAAATTTCTTATCAAGTGCAATACACAAAAGCAAAGCAAGCTTGGCACTGGGACAAAACTGGTTATTCTCAATAGAACTGATAGTTTGTCTGGAAACACCTACCATTTCGGCAAGCTCGCCCTGAGAAATACGTTTTTCTGCACGGGCTACACGGAGTTTGTTCTGAAAACTAATCTCATTCATCTTCTCACACCATAAAGAACAGTATCAAACAGCCAAACGCAGCTGCACCTGTTGCTATTCCTGCAATAAGATAGGGGATTCGCCTGATATTTTTAAACTGATATAAAAAAGTGGTGCATAGATAAGCGGTAATAATAGATACAAACTCATAAAATGCTTGAAAATGAACAGCTCTGTAAATGCTGAAAACCAGACACAGGACACCGACAACCACTGCACCCAGTCCGAAAGAAACATTGTAGATTTTTTGTTCCCTTTCGTCAAGTCCGCTGCGTTTTTTCTTTTTATTCTGCTCAAGAATTTGTTGTTTATCCATTGCAGCGTCCTCCGAAAAAATCGAACTGTATGACAAGCTTTGTTTAATCTGTGGTTATATAATAACACATACTTTATGCAATGTCAAGTATTCTTGACAAATTTTCTTTTAAACTTGTCAAAATATTACTTCGGGTATAAAAGGGGCATAAGGTTATGTTTTTTTAAGGAATAGGCACATTAGTCTGATGTATTGAGTAATAATGTTAATTGTAAATAATGATGAAAAATATATTTTGTTTTTGTTAAGTTGACTACGAAAATGTATAATTTTGAGTTTCGGGAAAGAATGGTTTATAGAGGAAAAGTAGAATTTCAGGGAATTTGCGGGATTATATTGACTATATCCGGCGAACTGTATATAATAGAGTATGGTTTGAATTGTGTCTTTCTGCAAGAATGTAAAGTGTTTTCCTGTGTAAAACAATAACGGTAGTCTTTGGAGTTTTTATTCCATATGCTCGGAATTATACAAAAAGTCATTCATGATTATATTATAGTGTTCGTTTTATCAGGTGTTATATATAAAATTATGTTTAGTTGATTAATATTAAGGGGGTTGATGGTGTGAAGGTTGTAATTCTTGCCGGAGGTTTTGGAACAAGAATATCAGAAGAATCCTCACTGAAGCCAAAGCCGATGATAGAAATAGGCGGAATGCCTGTTTTGTGGCATATTATGAAGATATACTCCTTCTACGGTTATAACGAATTTATTATTTGTGCGGGATATAAGCAGCATTATATTAAGGAATGGTTTGCTGATTATTTTCTGCATACTTCTGACGTGACATTT
>CACZPV010000093.1 GCA_902783065.1 uncultured Ruminococcus sp. | reverse complement strand
CTTGATTTAACAGCATTTTTAAAGCTTTCAAAATCCTTTACATCAGGCTTGCTGATTTCCTCAGAGAAAGTTTGTTCCCCATCACTTTCGATCGTTACACACTGAACTTTCATTCCCATAGAGGAGATCATTTCGTCAACCTTTGTGACCTTACCAGAAACACTAGCATGAATTGCCGAAGAAACAAATCCGTCCGGCTCGCCGATCAGCTGTCCTGCCTTTACAACATCACCCTTCTTGACAATCACTTTGGATGGTTTACCGATATGCATGGACATCGGAATCGTTACCGTTTTAGGTACGGTCATACGGACAGGTTCACAGTCGGCGGTGTTTTTCTTATGCGGTACTTTAATACCGTGCAGTTTCATAGAATATTCCTCCGATTCCTTTTTCTGTCGGGGACTGAATCCCCCGGACCATTGCGGTACAAGCCTTTCCGGCCTGAAGGAGCAAGCTCCCTAACCCGCATAATTGCTGTTTTTTTACCGAAAAACATCTTTGATGTCATTTCAGTGTATGCGCCGTGTGGAAAAAATATAAATTCCGACAAAATACAACAGCGCAAACACTATAATTATACTACAGAAATGCCATTTCGCCAATGTTTGAATTGCATAGATTTTTAGTTTCTTTTTATACAAAATAGCTACAATCTGTCAGGTTACCTAACTAATAACGATTTATTTAAAATGCAGCAAAAAAGGAACGCTCTTAATACGAACGTTCCCCGAATATTAATATCTGATCTGTTTTACGGATTCAGGTTTTTTCACTGTGCTTTATATAATGATAAATGATTATCACTGTCATATATTCCCAGATAGACCTCTTTGGCATTTTTAAAGCCCTGACTTTTCAGCTGTTTATCAAGCCATATTTTGTCAAGACCTCTGCGTCTGAGATTTTCGCCCATAATCCTGCCATCCATGATCACTTCTGTACAGATGTGCTCTGCCTTTGGCTTCATACCAAGGTCAGCAGGATTCAGCGGACGTTTGCCGCTGACAGGCAATACCGTCAATCTCCCGTTATGCTCGAAAACTGCTGTCTGGATATCATCCAGATTAAAATAACCTTCCTGACGGCACAAAACCATTAACTCACTCAAATCCATCTTGGCTTTTTTCATATTCTTACGGTATATTTTTCCTCCGTCCATAATTATTGTAGGCGTTCCATTTATATATTTACGCAGCTTGGGAAATTTATTTGTGATCACATTTAGTATCACTGTTACCACACCGTATACCAGCATTGCAACCAAGGGTTTTAAGGGTTTCTCAAGCTCTGTTGCCAATTCTGCTGCTATGGAACCTATTACAATTCCCGTAATATAATCAAAAAAAGTTAACTGTGAAATCTGTTTATGTCCCAATACCTTAGCTATCACAAATAATACAATTATGGAAAGCATTGCCGTACCTGCTGTATGAAATAATTCCATTTTATTCCTCCTGAGATATATAGTATAACCAATTTAATCCCATCCATCTGCCCTTTTCCAACGGGAAAGGAACGAGAGCAAAGCTTTTATAATCCATTAACTCAACCACACGGATTCGGATATAATATTATGATTTCCTGAAATTTGTTTTTTACGCAAAACTATTTATTTTGCATGAAAAATATGCTATAGTAGTTAAGATGACACTGCACAAATGCAGTGTTATAACATGTAAATGAATCAGTATTCTTCTCAGTGCAATATATTTGTAGTATTGCATTAAGATAGTCGGATAAATCACAAAAGCAATTATAACGGAGGACACTGCATGGAAATGTACGATAACAGTGAAAAAATACAGAAGGCTTTGCTGGTCGGTATTGACACAGGAGAATATGATGCGGAAAGCTCTATGGCAGAACTGTACGAACTTGTAGAAAGCGCCGCAGCAGAACCTGCTGCAAGCATAATGCAAAAACGTGATAAACCTGACGGTGCTACTGCAATAGGATCGGGAAGACTGGATGAAATAACAAGTTTCTGCAGTGAAAACGACATTGACTTTATTGTATTTGATATGGAGCTGACTCCAACGCAGATAAGAAATATCGAACAGGCAACAGATGTCCGCACCATTGACAGAACCATGCTGATTCTGGACATCTTTGCTATCAGAGCAAAAACCAATGAGGGCAAACTGCAGGTAGAACTTGCACAGCTGAAATATTTGCTTCCCCGTCTTTCCGGCAAGGGAAAAGAAATGTCACGACTTGGCGGCGGAGTCGGTACAAGAGGTCCGGGAGAAACAAAACTTGAAACTGATAAACGTCATATAAGACGAAGAATTGAATCATTGAAAGCGGATCTTAACAATATGAAAGACCGGCGTGAACGCCTTCGCTCACGCCGGAAAAAAGACGGTGTAATAACTGCTGCAATTGTTGGATATACCAATGCAGGAAAATCCACCCTGATGAATACTCTGACACAGGCAGGTGTATTATCGGAAAACAAATTGTTTGCAACCCTTGATCCAACATCACGTGCCCTGAAACTGCCTAACGGTATTTCAGTAATGATGATTGATACTGTCGGACTTGTCAGACGGCTTCCCCATCATCTTGTAGAGGCATTCAAATCTACTCTGGAAGAAGCTGCTGTTGCCGACATTATTCTTAACGTTTGCGATGCATCCAATGACGAATATAAGCTTCATCTTGAAGTCACACGTTCTTTGCTGACAGAATTGGGCTGTGAGGGAAAACCTGTTATCACCGTATATAACAAATGCGATTTGGTAAAAAACCCTTTTGATCTGCCGAGCAGTAGGGACAGCGTACGTATCTGTGCCAAAGAAGGAATCGGAATTGAAGAACTGCTTCGCAAGGTGGAAGAAAATCTTCCGATAAAACTGAGGCACTATAAGCTTTTGTTTCCTTTTGACAAAGCTTCGGTTATCGCTGTTCTGCGTCAGGCAGGAGCACTGCAAAGTGAGGAATATACCGCTGAAGGAATCGCTGTTGACGCTGTGGTTGAAGAATCGCTGTGGCATCTGGTTGACAAATATTCTGTATAGATACTTGACAATAAAACTCAAATAGTATAAAATAATAAAGCAGTGCGAAACACTGCTTTATATTTTCGCTGATAACCCGGTGGGAAGGGTCAGGAGATGAGCAAATACCTCAAAAGCAGACAATCAATCAGCAAAATAGCACAATAAGATTAATTTAAATATAAGTCTTCGTAGCTCAGCTGGATAGAGCGTTCGCCTCCTAAGAAATTGTTGCAACACACACTTTTGACCCTAAAGTGTATGGTAATGTGGTAGAATAATCTCAAATTTAATACACGTCTTCGTAGCTCAGCCG
>CACZPV010000092.1 GCA_902783065.1 uncultured Ruminococcus sp. | reverse complement strand
CGCTTTTGATATTTCGTGCCTATCAATTCTGGATTTTTAAAATCCAAATTCCGCATTTTTCAATTAAGAAACGACGCTATTACTTTGTTTTTATAATCAAAAAAACAACACTGTGCACTCAGGGATTTATCCAAAATAAGAAAAAATGTGATTCATGTTGAAATTGCCGGACGCTTGTGTTATAATATTTTTCACTGCATTAAAAGGCTGTTGATTTAATTGAATGAAGAGAGGAACATGAAACAGTATGAACAGAAGAGGAAACATTGTCTCGTACAGACCTGACGTCAAGGTGCTTGACGCGACCATCCGTGACGGCGGTCTGGTCAATAATTTTTACTTTGACGACGAATTCGTCCGCGCACTCTATCTTGCCAACGTCAAGGCCGGAGTGGACTATATGGAATTCGGCTATAAAGCGTCAAAGGACATCTTTTCCCCCGACAAGTTTGGCAAGTGGAAATTCTGCGATGATGAGGACATCCGCGCGATTGTGGGAGAAAACAACACTGACCTTAAGATTTCCGTGATGGCTGACGTTGGCAGAACCGACTTCCGCCGCGATATTAAGCCGCGTTCCGAGAGCGTCATTGACATGGTGCGCGTCGCTACCTACATTAACACCATTCCGGCCGCGCTGGAGATTGTGGAGTATTGCCATGAGCTTGGATATGAAACCACCGTCAACATAATGGCTGTTTCCAACGCGAGCGATGTGGATATTGACGGGGCGCTTGAACTGATCTGCCAGAGCCATGCCGACGGCATTTACCTGGTGGACAGCTACGGTTCGCTTTATCCCGAACAGGTGGCAAGGCTTGCGGAAAAATATCTGTCATATGCCGAAGCTGCCGGTAAGTATATCGGCATGCATGCCCACAACAACCAGCAGCTTGCCTTTGCCAACACCATTGAGGCCATGTCGCTGGGAGTGAGCTATCTCGACGCGACCGTAAGCTGCATGGGACGCGGCGCCGGCAATTGCGCAATGGAATTGCTGCTCGGCTTCTTCAAAAATCCGAAGTTCAATATATCGCCCATTCTGACATTTATCGAGAAATATATCCTGCCGCTGAAGGCTTCGGGCGTTGTGTGGGGATATGACGTACCGTACCTTCTGACCGGCAGACTCAACAGACATCCCTCCTCCGCGATCGAATTTATCCGCGACAAAAAGACCGATTACGCGGATTTCTATCAGGAGCTGCTCGACAGAGATTAATTTTCCCCTTCCAAAAAAATCATCAATCCGGCGCCGCATGAAGGAACCCATTGGCTTTCGATGCACCGCGCCGGATTTTTGGTGATTTTCATTCGTACTGATAGATATTTTAAATATATGTCTTAATAGTTATTGACTTTTGAGCAAAAAATGATATAATAAACGTTGAGGGTATAAATGAATCGTGTTGTGTTTCCATTTCAGAATGTCGACGGCAATTGTATTGCTTTCGGCTTTTGGTGTCATATTCATATTGCGTGTTATGAGCCGTACAGTTCATTTATGGAAAAGGAGAAATCATCATGAGTTTACAAAACAAGATTAAACTGCTTGCGAATGCCATGGGACGGTTTACCGAGCAATACAATCAAAATTGTAAGATTCTGCAAAACGCTGAGGAGAATTATAATAATGATTTTTCGCTGCTATGTACGCAGCAATATATTAACGCTCTTGGAATTTTCCCTCCTGCGCAGTACGAAATCAAGATGTTATTGCAGGAATTCGTTGAAGAAGCAACCGGAAAAACAGACGTTGATCTTCTGGATGTCATTCAGGATGAGCTTGAGAATATAAGTGAGTATGACTTGAAAAATCTTCTTTACAGCTACGTCAATGCCTGCAATATGTTCATAACATTGATTAAGTCGCCGAAAATTGACACCTTTCAAAAAAAGCTGGAAATTGCCATGCCGGTGCTATCTGAACGCCAAAAGTATTTAAACGCTGCGAACTTATTTGTCGGATCCATTTCTAATTTGGGGAAAGCATTTAGCAAATTAATTGATTAGTTAGGAGAAAAACTTATGGATATTTTACGTTCTTGCATTGATTGGATAGTTCACAATGACTACATAAACTGGTTTATGCAGTTATTTATCGGTTTAATAGGTTTATATATTGCCAATAAACAGTATAAAATTGAAAAAAGAGCCGCGAAAGAGGACAAACAAGCAAAAGACGAAGCGGCCCGCAAAAGCAGTGTCCTTCGGGAACTCTCTAAGAATATTGTAGAAGCCAAGAAACCTACTCAGATCTTTGTTGATTTAGTCGAGTATATAAATAAGATAAATGAGAATCACAGTGGTGATCCGAAGGAAGTGTCAGATAGAATCTATTCATTTATCAATGAATACAAGGTCTATCTGCAATTGGTCGACAATTTTTACAGGTCTTTGATCATTAACGAGGATGTGATTAATTTAACTAAATTTGCTGATGATATATACGTGGTTAAGTCAAAAGCGGAAGATCAGATTAATGTATTGAATCAGCTTTATTATAGGTACGCGGTATTTGTCAATCAAAACAATAATGATGTAAATGAAACAGTAATGATGGATGTTACAAAACAGCTTAATGCGATGACTGCGTTAGTAACCAATCTTACGAATTACAATAGCAAAATAATGGAATATATGGATGCGTTTGAAGCGAAATACAATCCGGAAATAAGCGTTGAAGAGACATCCGGCCAAAAGAGCGCGAAAAAGGTATAAGCTTATACATAGGAATTAAATCTATCATTTAACCATGCGTTTAGCGGGAATTCGTAACATCTTTTTTCGTTATGGATTCCCGCTTGTGCGTGTGCGCGGCTTTTGAAGTAAAAAAGAAAAAATTACAAATAATAAAAATTGAAAAAGCACTTGATTTAATTGATAATATGTGTTATAATAAAATACTCACAGAAAGTATTGTGAGTATGATATAGGGGGGCGCAATGGTTTCGACAGGGATTGCAAGTCATTGTAAGCGGGTAGTGATCTCAGACTCACTTTAATCACTGAAAACTTTAAAATTAACTGACAACAATACAGTTGCTCTCGCTGCGTAATTAAACGCGGCGCGTCCTATTGCGGAGTACCGCGGCCGCATGTGG
>CACZPV010000091.1 GCA_902783065.1 uncultured Ruminococcus sp. | reverse complement strand
GGTGATGTTTCTGCTTTGCTGAATAATACGGCAGATGAACACTGAATGTATGACAAATAAAAATCATTAGTATATGTTTGTTCAATGTTGAAAGTATTGTATTTTATCGAAAAATGAGGTATAATTATTGATGTGATTTCGTATTATGTAATGTTACAGCGAAAGACAAACGTGATAAATGAATCATAAATGAACCGTATTTACAGGAGGAATCAAAATGCAGAAAAAAGGTGAGCTTGTATCGTTCAGACCGGATATCAAGATAGTGGATTGTACGTTGAGGGATGGCGGTCTGGTTAATAATTTTGAATTTACCGATGAATTTGTCAGGGATTTGTATAAGACAAATATCCGGGCAGGAATTGATTATATGGAGTTCGGCTATAAAGCTGATAAAGATTTGTTTGATGTAAATCAGTTCGGAAAATGGAAATTCTGTGATGATCAGGACATCATTGATATTGTCGGGGACAATGATACGGACTTGAAAATTTCTGTTATGGCAGATGTTGGACGTACTAATTTTAAGCGTGATATATGTGATAAGGCTAACAGCCCGATTGATCTTATCAGAGTAGCTACGTATATACATACCATCCCTTCAGCACTTGAGATTGTAGAATATTGTCATAACAAGGGCTACGAAACTACGATTAATATTATGGCAGTTTCAAAGTCAAATGACAGTGACCTCGATGACGCACTTGAGCTTATTGGCAGAAGCTGTGTAGATACAATTTATATTGTTGACAGTTATGGCTCTCTCTATCCCGAACAGATGAGAAGATTGGCAGATAAGTATATTGAATGTGGTGAAAAATACGGAAAGATCATAGGTATCCATGCTCATAATAACCAGCAGCTGGCTT
Organism: uncultured Ruminococcus sp.; assembly: GCA_902783065.1. GTDB lineage: Bacteria > Bacillota > Clostridia > Oscillospirales > Acutalibacteraceae > UBA1213. Next base: position 8,475 of record CACZPV010000091.1, on the reverse strand, counting down.
TCGCCAATACCATTGAAACACTGACAATGGGAGTAAGCTATCTTGATTCTACTGTCAGCAGTATGGGCAGAGGTGCCGGAAATTGCCCTACAGAATTGCTTCTTGGATTCCTGAAAAATCCTAAATATCATATTACTCCCGTTTTGAAGTTTATTGAAAATCATATTAATAAACTGAAAGCGGACGGCATAGTCTGGGGCTATGATATACCTTATCTTCTTACCGGAAGACTTAATCAGCACCCACGTGACGCTATTCAATTTACAGCTGATAAACGTGAGGATTACGCAGCATTCTATCAGTACCTTTATGATAAGGATTCTTTCTGATTCTATGATTACCTGATCTCTTGTTTTTGGTTTGTCACTATGTGACGGAAATCTGTAAAACAAGTACAGCACAATTTTCTTGGATTATTTTAACTGGCTTACAAGCTTAACTAAAGGAGTTCCTGGATTTGAAACTTGAAAAACTTCTGACAAGAATTAACTATACCGTAATTTCGGGAAGTACGGATATTGAGATTTCCGATGTGATTTATGATTCCCGAAAGGTTATTAAAAACTGTGTTTTTGTCTGCCTTGTGGGTTCTGCCGCTGATGGACACAGGTTTGCACAGGACGCGGTAAATAATGGAGCGGCTGCTGTAGTTGTGAGCCGTGATGATATGAAAATCAGCGGAGCTGCTGTTATAAGGGTAGATGATACACGTAAAGCATTGGCTTTTATGTCAGCGGAATACTTCGGGAATCCTGCCGATACGCTTAAAACCATCGGAATTACAGGTACCAAAGGCAAAACAACTACTGCATCTATGATTCGTTCTATCCTTGAAAAAGGCGGCGTTAAAACCGGTATCATTGGAACGCTTGGTATCCTTTATGGAGATAAAACTATCAAAACAGCCAATACTACTCCTGAATCCTATGAGATACAAAAAGCACTCAGGGCAATGATAGATGACGGCTGTAAATGTTGTGTTATGGAAGCTTCTTCACTTGGTATAAAATGGCATAGAACAGACGGTTTTATTTTCGATTATGGCATTTTTACAAATTTCTCTCACGATCATATCGGTGGTGTTGAACATCCTACGATGGAGGATTATCTGCAATGTAAGTCCCGCTTGTTCAGACAATGTACAACCGGAATTATTAATATTGATGATCCTACAGCAGATCAGATGATAGAAAATCATACCTGCCGGATTGAAACCTATGGATGTGACGAAAAGGCAGAACTTAAAGCATCCGGTGCTTCACTGTTGTCAAAGCCAGGGTATCTTGGTGTTCATTTTGATGTAACCGGTAAACTTAATATGTCATTGGATGTGGCGATTCCGGGGATGTTTACAGTTCATAATGCGCTGGCTGCTGCGGCGGTATGCAGGCATTTCGATATTCCTGAACAGGCAATCTATGACGGCTTGAATGAAGTAAAGGTAAAGGGCAGAGTTGAAGCTGTAAAAGTACCGGGAAATTATACATTGCTGATCGATTATGCACATAATGCTGTAAGTATGGAGAATATTTTAACAACTCTCAGGGAATATCATCCAAACAGATTGATAACTCTTTTTGGTGCCGGCGGAAATCGTCCTCGTGACAGAAGATTTGAAATGGGTGAAATTTCGGGCAGACTGTCTGATCTGTCTGTAATTACGGAGGATAATTCCAGATTTGAAGATGTTAATGATATTATCGCCGATATAAAGTGCGGTATAGATAAAACTGATGGCAGTTATGTTACTATTCCTGACAGGACAGATGCGATACGTTACTGTATTGAAAATGCTATGGACGGTGATATAATTGTCCTTGCAGGAAAAGGGCATGAAGATTATCAGGATAAAAATGGTAAGAAAACCCATTATGACGAGCGTGAAGTGATTGCAGATATAATTGGCGGATAATGGCGCCAGTCTGTTTTGAAAACTCAGTGAAATTAATAAGGAAACCCTGATTGATCAGTGACATTATGCGCTGTGAAAGATAATTTGACTGATTCTGTGTTTCCTTAATGCGATATTTTGACTGCTGCTTACAGACAGCGGAAAATCCACATGAAAGCAGGATAGAAAATGAAGTCAATGACAGTCAGGGAAATTGCCGATGCAGTCGGCGGAACAATTCTTTGCGGTGATCCTGAAACGATCGTTACCAATGTGCAATATGACAGCCGTACTGTTACGGACGGGTCCCTTTTTGTGCCGATACGGGGAGAAAAAGTGGACGCGCATCAGTTTATTGAACAGTGCATGCAAAAGGGTGCGGCTGCTTTTACGCAGTATGATGCTCCTTATGAGGCTGTAAAGCCGTATATTAAAGTGAATGATACGCTTGCAGCTTTACAGAAATTGGCGGCAGTTTACAGATCGGAATTTACTGATCTGCGGCTTGTCGGAGTAACGGGAAGTGTTGGAAAAACCAGCACAAAAGAAATGATTGCCGCAGCTCTTTCGAAGGGCTTTAATGTAATGAAAACCAGCGGAAATAAAAACAGCCAGATCGGTATGTCGGCAACAATGTTTGATATTTGCGAAGAAAATGAAGCGGCTGTTATTGAAATGGGAATCTCCGAGTTTGGAGAGATGGACAGGCTTTGTGATATTTCTCACCCAAATATTGCAGTCATGACTAATATTGGTACAGCTCATATCGAAAACCTGAAAACACAGGAAAATATACGTTCTGAAAAACTAAAAATTACCAATAACTTTGATGAAAAGGGAATACTTTTTATCAATGGAGATGATAAGCTTCTGGCTGAATTGGCAGGTAAACAGCCGTTTAAAACCATTAGTTTTGGTATGGGCGAGGATAACGATTACTATGCAGATAAGGTCGAAACAGAGGGATTTAATACCTCTTTTCTGTGTGTGAACGTAGGCGGAGTAAAACGGTTTACAATTCCGGCGCTCGGCAGACACAGTGTTACAAATGCACTTGCTGCGATTGCGATTGCGAGATATCTCGGTCTGAAAGATGATGTAATACAGGCTGGTCTGCTGACATACAAAAACGCTCCCATGCGTCAGCAGATTTATCAGCTTGACCGATTTACGGTGATCGATGACAGCTATAATGCCAGTCCCGAAGCAACAAAAGTATCATTGGATGTTCTAAAAAGCATAGCAAAGAACAAAAGCATTGCAGTACTTGCTGATATGCTGGAACTGGGTGAACGTTCCGCAGAACTGCATTACAGTGTCGGAAAACACCTTGCTGATATTTGTGTTGATACATTGATTGCGGTAGGTAAGCTTTCTGAAGAAACAGCAAAGGGTGCAGCAGACAACGGATGTCAAAACGTTGTTATGGCTGCAAACAATGATATTGCCTTTGAAATACTTGAAAACCTGATTGAAGACGGATGTACAATTCTGGTGAAAGGTTCAAGAGGTATGCATACCGATGAAATTGTAAAAAAGATAATTGAATAAATAAATTGTCCCCGCAGCAACTCAGTGTTGCTGCGGGAACAATTTTCAGCGAAACCGTAAGCGGCTCTATGTGTGACATTAGCCACAAAAAGGTCTACAGTTCATAATGATAACATTATAAGGACAGAATAATTATTTTGTCACATGGTTTATAAGACCGCCGTCTTTAATAATACCCTGAATGAATGGCGGGAACGGTTCTGCCTGATAGGTTTTTCCGGTGGTGTTGTCAGTGATAACGCCTGTATCAAAGTCAACCTCTACATCATCTCCCGCTTTGATTTCTTTAGCAGCTGCATCACATTCCAAAATAGGAAGACCAATGTTAATTGAATTACGGTAGAAAATTCTTGCAAAAGTTGATGCAATAACACAGCTGATTCCCGATGCCTTAATGGCAATCGGAGCGTGTTCTCTTGATGAGCCGCAGCCAAAATTCTTTTCAGCTACCATAATATCGCCTTCTTTGACCTTCTTGGTAAAGTCAATGTCGATATCTTCCATACAATGTGATGCCAGTTCCTGATGTGAGCTTGTATTCAGGTATCTCGCCGGAATAATAACATCCGTATCAACATTATCTCCGTACTTATGTACCGTACCGTGAGCTTTCATTTTATTTCCTCCTCAGTGTATGAATTAAAGACTTGCCGGGTCTGTGATATAACCTGTTACGGCGCTTGCAGCCGCAACAGCCGGACTTGCGAGATAAACCTCGGATTCTACATGACCCATTCTGCCGACAAAGTTTCTGTTGGTTGTGGAAATTGCTTTTTCTCCCTTTGCCAGAATACCCATGTGTCCTCCCAGACAAGGTCCGCAGGTTGGTGTGGAAACTACTGCGCCAGCTTCGATAAAAATATCAAAAAGACCTTCATGCATTGCCTGTAAATATACATTCTGAGTTCCTGGGATAATAATGCAGCGAACACCTTTGGCAACCTTTTTTCCTTTTAAAATCTCAGCAGCAGCTCTAAGATCAGAAATTCTTCCGTTTGTACAGGAACCGATTACTGCCTGATCAATTTTAACTTCTGTTTTACCGATTTCGTCCACGGTTCTTGCATTTTCGGGAAGGTGAGGAAATGCAACAGTAGGACGCAGTGCAGAGAGATCAATAACATATTCTGCTTCGTATTCCGCATCGTCATCAGCAGAGTATTCTTTAGGTTCGCCTTGGAATCTGCCTTCTATATATTCTCTTGTAATATCATCAACTGGGAAAATTCCGTTCTTTGCACCCGCTTCTATTGCCATATTGGCGATACAAAGTCTGTCATCAATGTTCAGGTACTGCAAACCATCTCCGAAAAACTCCATGGATTTATAAAGAGCACCGTCTACACCGATTTTTCCGATAATATGAAGGATAACGTCCTTACCGCTGATATAAGGTGCAGGTTTTCCCGTCAGAACAAATTTAATAGCAGAAGGTACTTTAAACCATGCCTTACCGCTGATCATACCGGCCGCCATATCAGTTGAGCCTACACCTGTTGAAAAAGCTCCCAGTGCGCCGTATGTACAGGTATGACTGTCGGCACCGATACACAGGCTTCCGGGACCTACAAGTCCCTTTTCTGGAAGAAGAGCGTGTTCAATACCCATCTGTCCTACATCAAAGAAATTCTTGATATCATATTTATCTGCAAAACGTCTTACCTGAGCGCACTGTTCAGCAGCTTTGATATCCTTATTTGGGGTAAAATGATCCATTACCATTGCAATTTTAGAATTGTCAAAAACGGAACAGGCATTTCCGTCATTGAATACATTTATAGCTACGGGCGAAGTGATATCGTTTCCGAGAACCATATCCAGCTTTGCCTCGATAAGCTGACCTGCCTTTACGGATTCCAGACCCGCATGGGCAGCGAGAATTTTTTGTGACATTGTCATTCCCATAATTGATTGCCTCCTTAAGCAGATGATTATACAGACAAATACATAGTTTTGTCCTGCGTTTTTTTATTATACCATAAAACACTGTTTTTCACAAGCTTTTGCCAAACTGTCTATGCCGAACGCTTTTTCCTGGGGGAAACCCTTTCCCAAAAAAACTGAAACAATAGTAAACGACAAAATATTGAATCAACAATAGCAGACGACTATAATAATATTGAAACTGTGTTCAGTTGCGGGAATTGAATTGGCAGCGGCGTCACGCCGGCAGCCGTCCACTATGCCCTTTCCCAATGGCAAGGGGCAGGGGATGAGAAAAAGAAGTGCGCCTGTTGGTTGATTTCCTAAATGTAAAAGAATGAATAAAACTTAGAATTATAAGTACATCTTTTACTGGTTATTAATACCGAGTTTAACGGATTCAGGTTATATAATTGCAAGGTAGAATAAAATATTTTCGTCATTTTTGGAATACAGTACAGTGCTGTATTTATCATGTGTTCCTATGGCATATTGTTCAACAATTTCGGGATTGTTGCTGCGAGTTATAGTTATAGTACAGTCATCATTAACAGTATATTTGATAGTACTGTCAAACCCGCCGATTGTAACATACCCTGTTCCGTCAGCGTTAAACCAGAAGGATGATCCGTAATACCATGCTTCTTTGTCAGCGTCAGGAATTACTTCTTCTATATCATATCCATTTACAAAATTATTGGGATATACCCAGCTTCCTTCCAGCAGTATGCGCTGTGCAGCTCCTTTTGTCAAAGCAACCGGCGGGTAGGATATACCGCTCTGTTCTATAAGGGAAACATCACTCTGATCATTGACAACAGAAGATGTTGATGAATCTTCAGTAAGACTTTGATCGTTAGTGGTTTTATCGCTGCCGCAGCTGCTCATCATCAGCGCTGCTGCAAACAGTAAAGCCGTCATTTTGAGAGATCGTTTTATCATTATATACCTCCCTTTATTACAATAGGCACCGTCGAAACGAACAGCTTTGTCGCTTTGACGGTGCGATATCTTTAATCTTTAAACAAATTTTTAACCTTATCAAAGAAGCTGGAGCGCTTCTGATAATTTTTCGTTGTACAGCTTTTATCAAACTCTTTAAGAATTTTCCGCTGATCTTCGCTGAGATTTCTTGGTACCTCAACAGTAACTTTTACATACTGGTCACCCCTGCCCTTGGAATTAAGGTGCTGGATACCTTTGCCCTTTAATTTAAAGATATCTCCGGGCTGTGTTCCGGGATGTACCTGATAGCTTGATTTTCCGTCCAATGTCGGAACTATGACATTGTGTCCCAGAGCTGCTTGTGTAAAGGTGATAGGAATTTCGCACCATACATCGTCACCTTTTCGCTCAAAGATCTCATGCTTTTTGACGTTGACATAGACATGAAGATCACCGGCAGGACCGCCGTTGTATCCACTGTTTCCGTGTCCGCCTACATTGAGGATCTGATCCTGACTGATACCTGCCGGAACCGTCACGGTAACTGTCCTTTGTGAACGTACTCTGCCGACACCGGAACATTTCGGACATGGCTTTTCTATAACTTTTCCTTTGCCGCGGCACTTTTCACAGGTCTGAGAAGTCTGTACCACACCAAAAGGAGTACGTTTCTGTGTTGTTACCTGACCCTTGCCGTTACAGTCAGGGCATGGCTTCATCTTGGTTCCTTCAGAAGCTCCGGTACCATTACAATCCTTACAGGTTTCGACATTCTGGTATGTAACTTCTTTCTTACACCCTTTGGCTGATTCCTCAAAGGAAATAGTTACGGTAGCTTCTACATCGGAACCCTTTCTTGGTGCGTTCTGATTTCTTGGGTTCCTTCCGCCGAAGCCGCCGAAAAAGCTGTTAAATATATCACCGATATCTATATCCTGCCCAAACGGATTTCCGCCGCCGTAGGCAGTGGAACCTGCACCATAGTTCGGGTCAACACCTGCAAATCCGAACCTGTCATATCGGGAACGTTTTTCCTTATCTGAAAGTATTTCATAAGCCTCATTGACTTCTTTAAACTTGGCCTCAGCTTCTTTATTTCCCGGATTCAGGTCGGGATGATATTTTTTCGCCTGTTTTCGGAAAGCTTTTTTTATTTCGTCATCAGATGCTCCTTTTTGTAATTCGAGCACCTCATAATAATCTCTTTTATCTGCCAAAACTATATCACCCCGGTTTAATAATTCATAGAGTATAATGATTTTTGATTACGCATTAATAAAAGCTGTCAATTTTAAGTTGCCAAAAGGGAAAACCATATCCCGGCTTTCCCCATGGTTTGTTTTATTAGTCAGAATCAGTTATCGTCTACATCTGTAAAATCAGCGTTGTATACACCATTGTCATCGCTCTGAGGAGCCTGCTGAGCAGCTGCGCCCTGTGCTGCGGCATCCTGATACAGTTTTTCGCTGACTGCGTACATTGCTTTCTGGAGATCGTCTTTAGCAGACTGAATTGCATCCATATCGGTGCCGGCAAGTGCCTTTTTAACAGCGTCAAGTTTTGTGTTCAGAGTTTCCTTATCGCTGTCTGCGATGTGTTCGCCGTTTTCATTAAGAAGTTTTTCAACAGCATAAACGAGGTTTTCTGCTTCGTTTCTCTTGTCTACTTCTTCTCTGCGTTTCTTATCTTCTGCAGCATATTGTTCAGCATCCTTGATTGCCTTTTCGATATCATCCTTATTCATGTTAGTGCTGGATGTAATAGTGATATGCTGCTCTCTGCCTGTTCCGAGATCTTTTGCTGAAACATTAACAATGCCGTTAGCGTCAATATCAAAAGTAACTTCAATCTGAGGTACACCTCTCATAGCAGGTGCGATGCCGTCAAGTGCAAAAATGCCGAGCTGTTTATTATCTCTTGCAAATTCACGCTCACCCTGAAGAACATTGACTTCAACCTGTGTCTGGTTATCAGCAGCAGTAGAGAAAATCTGGCTTTTCTTTGTAGGAATAGTAGTATTTCTTTCAATGATTTTTGTCATTACACCGCCCTGTGTTTCAACACCCAGTGAAAGAGGAGTAACGTCAAGGAGAAGAAGTCCTTCTACTTCACCGCCAAGTACGCCGCCCTGAATAGCCGCACCCATGGCAACACATTCATCAGGG
>CACZPV010000090.1 GCA_902783065.1 uncultured Ruminococcus sp. | reverse complement strand
TGACGGCTCAGAAGTCTGTGACTGTTCAGACGTTTCTGACGGCTCAGAAGTCTGCGACTGTTCAGACGTTTCTGACGGTTCAGATGTATGTGACTGTTCAGACGTTTCTGACGGCTCAGATGGCTCAGAATCATCACCTTCTGCTATAAACATCCACTTTATATTGCCTAACAAACCGGCTGTTTCGTTGCCTGCGCTGCTGTCAAAATACAGACTGACATTCATCATTTTTTCTTCACCGGATGCAAACTGTCCTAAACTGAGCGGTTCATCAAATACAGCACCGACTGCACCGTTATATAACTCAGTTCCGCTGCTGTCAGTAATCGTGATTCGAATAAACTTTTCCAGAAGTTCATGAAGTGCTTCCTGATCAACAGTATTGTTCTCGGCAGGTTCTGCTTTTAGATACATATGTATACCGGATTCCCATTGATTCTTCAGAACCATTTCCTGTGTTCTGCTGCATCCGGGAATCAGATTTTTAAATCCTACAAACAGATCTCCGCTTCCCTCTGAAAACTCAAACCCTTTGGACGGATCGTTAAAAACAACTGATGTTTTTGGTACTTCCGTTTGCTCCGGAATATAGGTGATCCCCAACTGTTCCGGCGTTACCTTCCAATAGGAAAGACCATTTCCCGCAGCCTGTACCATCTCCATACTTACCGTTATATCCGCAGACATTTTATTATTTTCATTCCCGGTCGGCGCTTCTGTTACCGTAAAACTCCTGAACAATGTTGTGGTTGTTTCTTCGGGCGCTACAATACCCTTATAATAGTAATACCCATCATCAGTGCTGCGGTACCAGTCATCCGTATTATAAGCTATTTTGATATTTTCGGTTGAAACATCAGGATCCGCAACAAGCTTACCTTCTGCGGTACGTTCGTGTCCCCAATATTTATCCACCTTTACCCTGACACAAGCATCAAGATCACCGATATTCTGAACATATGCTTCTTTCGCAACTGTATCTGTAACGCTTAGTGTATTCTCGGTGTCTTCATAGCCGATAATAACTCCGCGGACTGTTCCTACGGACAGCGTATTGACTGTTTCATCTGCTCTGCGCCACTGCGCAAGGGTAATTCCTGCGGAGGCAAGAAATACCAATGACGACAGTAAGCACAAAGCCGCATACAGCCTCCTGAGTTTATTCAGCTTTTGTTTCTTTTTGTTCATTGGTCCGCCGCCTCCTTTCAGTTATTACCGTGTTATAAAGCTTTGATCATAAACATACTCTACTATCATGCATTAAGAGCATTGTATGTAGTTGTAAACCAGGCAGCATATGAACCTATATCTGTTACTGTATCCGGAAGTGGGTTGTTATCTGCCTGAATAGCCTCAACGGTTACTTTGATATCGAATCTTCCTAATGCTGCTATTTCATCATTACCCCAATCCGAAGGTACTACAATTGTTGTAAACAGAGGAGCGGAATCAGTGGTCAGAACTTTGTCTGCTGCCCCTGTATAATAATAATAATCTGTTCCTGCAGTTCCTGCAACCTCTGTAAAGTCAGCTGTGTTAGTCATTGCTGTAAATGCATCTACTGCAGCTGCCGTATAAGAATTTCCTTCAACAAAATTTGTGAAATCCGGATCATACTTTATTGTTCTTTTGATCAAAGCAAGTCTTTCGGCATCTGTAATAGCATTGTTTTCCTTGTCTTTATACTCTATTTTGATCCTTGCGTAAATTTTATTTTTTGTTACGATATACGGATTCTTGTAATTAGTATCACCGGGAAGAATGCTGTCAGGATCCTTCCAATCAGGCTCGCTTACTTCTGTGCCAAGATCGGTTTCGATATTAATTTCATTGGTTTTAGAATAGGTATCTGTCAGATATGCAAGTGATCCTCCGATAGCTACTGTTGCGATCAGTGCTGCTGAAAGTACAGCGATTGTCATTTTTTTCTTGTTAATTTTACTCATGATAAGTACCTCCTGAATATTAATTATCAATTTATCTTATCCCTTACGGAATAATTCCTGTTTCATCGAAGCTTATCGGCTTCTGAGTGGTTGGAGTATTGCTGAAAAATACTCCTCCGTTTGTGCCCCATGTCTTGAACTCGCCATAACCATCGGGCAGCTTGTCTGCCTGTACGGCAAAGCCTTCTACATAAACTGCAAAACCTCCGATATTTTTCAGGAACTTTATATCCTCTGCCGACGCTGTATTCTTTATTGTCACTTTTGTAAACAACGGCGAGGTGGTTGTTCCTCCGGCTGCAAGTTTTGACTTATAATAGAAAGTCTGTATCGGGTCCGCTGCGCTGACGTCTCTGGCATCACCAAGTTCCTGGTCAATTCGTTCCCATGTTGCAGAAGCTGCGTCACAATTATAATCAATATCTATTATGTCGTACAATGTAAGCATATCGGGTATATCAAGGGGCATTCCTTTTTTGGATGCATATAACCCGTTTGCTCCCTCTGCTCCGGCATATACAAATGTCACCCTTGCTGCCGCCCATACAGGCATTTCCGCCGATGTATTGACGATATACGGGTCTTTTTGAGCAGATGCACCGGGGATCATATCTTTAGCGCTGTCTATACCATATGTAACCGGATCTCCTGCCGAATTTTTTTCAGGTTTTATTCCGGTTCCGGGGTCGCCTGCACTATACACCGGTGATTCGTATTTTCCGTCAACATAGCCGTACACCGGTTTTGTTGTTCCGGAATCGCTGCGGTACTCATAGACCGGATATACATTTACGCCTATTTTCCTGAAATCTCTGATCCCGTCCCACTGCGGTTCCAGCAGCAGTGCGCTGACTCCATCACCTTTGATATTGATATGATTGACTAACGTTCTTGAACGCGCGGTAAGTAATGCCTGCGTAACTCCTACACTCAGCGTACCGACTGCTGCGGCAGTAAGAACTGCTGCTGCCGTCATCAGCATATGTTTTTTCTTCATTGGCATTACCTCCTCATTCCGGTTCCTTGTTTTCTTTCTGCGTTTCTTCTTCCTTCGCTTCGTCATTCTCTCCCGGAAAGGGGAAAAATACATAGCGTATCAGAAGCGAAACTATGATCAGCGATATTATTGCCGTTACTACAATTATTACGCTGGTCGGTGTTGACAGCCACAATCCAACATAGCCTATCAACGGTATGCTTGCACGTACCTTTCCTACAACATTGTCATAGCTTGTCGGTGCGTCACGGGTATTGTTGGCGATACCCTGTGTTGTGAGCGTTTGTTTTTCTGCGTCCTTTTCGACTACCCTGTGCGTGACGAGGGTCAGTGTTTCGTCACGCACAAAGGTTATATCGTCGCCTATCTGAATATCTTCATAGTCTGCGGGTACTATCACCAACAGACTGCCCACCGGTAACTCAGGTTCCATTGAACCCGTAAGTACTGCTTTCAATTCCACATGGAATATCAGCTTCATGACCAGTGTCG
>CACZPV010000089.1 GCA_902783065.1 uncultured Ruminococcus sp. | reverse complement strand
TATAAAACTTTAATCTTAATAATTCAACTTTGTCATGAATCAACAATAGCAGACGACTGATGAATTTGCTTTAGTCAATGCGGCAGTGGGTATTAGTAAGGGTCCAGCGTCACGCTGGATAACATAGAAAGTTTTTACGATTTTGTCTTTTTTTTTACTTGAATGTAGCGGCATTTTTCAAAATTGATATGGAAAATTACAATATAAAATGTTATATTATAAGTGGGAATAGAAAGCTTTACTAATTTCCACAGTTGTCCATGACAAGTTTTACGTATTTAGTTTATAAAAAAGGAAAAATGTTTTTTGTTTTTTCAGAAAAGGGTTTTCACTACGGGAAATGTTTTTTAAAAACTAAAAAGACAATTTCAATCCGAACAGGAGGTCAGATATAATGGGAGAAATTGGAGAAATTATTTCTTTTTTAATACGTGTCTGTGAACCGGTTATAGCCTTGATTGTAATGATATTGTGTTTTTCATCACTTAAAGGCGGAAGGCGTGAAGAACACGCATTGATTGTTCTTGACAATGATAAGACTAAAGTGTCTTATCCTGTGCTTTATTGGGAAAATTCCATCGGCAGAAGCAGAAGCTCTGATATTATGATTGAGGATCCTTCCGTTTCAAGAGATCATGCCGTACTGCTCAGAAGAAATGACGGTTGGTTTATTACGGATACCGGATCAAAGGCAGGTGTATTTGTTAACGGAACACAAACAAACGGAAGACATCCCGTTGCTGTCGGAGATATTATCACATTAGGCTCTACTATGCTGGTCCTGAGAAGAAGCCTTGCTTCCGCCAATAACGGAAAAACACGGCATGAACACAAAAGAGTTCCGGCTCCTGTAATACTCGGGCTGATCACTATTTATATATTGATGCTTCTTTTTCAAGGTGTCATAAATATGGAAAGCCAGTTTGCTGTAGTTCCGGCGTTGGGATTTATTCTTGTTATGTTTGCATTTTACGGTGTTTCGAGAAAAGTATTCAAAAGACCCGATTTTGAATTGGAATCATTGGCACTTATGCTTTCCGGAACAGGAATCATGCTTGCGGCAACTCATAATACCGATACCCGTCAGGCATATGTACAGCTTGCCGCAACAGTGCTGGGAATTATAATCTATTCGTTTATGATATGGTTTATTGAAATTCCGGACAGGGTAATGAAATGGCATATTATAATTTCTGTGGGAGCAATATTGCTGCTTGCTTCTACACTGGTATTGGGAACGGTACAGCATGGCGCTAAGAACTGGATAATAATCGGACCTGTATCGGTACAGCCGTCAGAGTTTGCTAAGATTGCTTATATTTTTGTGGGTGCATCGACACTGGATGTTTTGCAGACGAAAAAAAGTCTTACAGAATTTATCATTGTTTCAGCAATCAGTGTAGGACTTCTTGTTTTAATGAGCGATTTTGGTACAGCCGTTATTTTCTTTGTTACTTTCCTGATTATTGCATTTATGCGCTCCGGCGATATTAAAACAGTAGCACTTGCAATTACAGCTGCAATTCTCGGTGTGGTTATTATGCTGTCTGTAAAGCCGTATATTGCGGATCGTTTTGCGGCATGGGGACATGTATGGGAATATGCAGATTCCACAGGATATCAGCAGGTTAATTCACTCATTTATTCTGCCAGCGGAGGATTATTCGGTGTCGGAATTTCAAAAGGATATCTTCAGTATTTGTTTGCGTCTGAAAATGATCTGGTATTCTGTATGATGTGTGAAGAAATCGGTCTGATCATAGCATTAATCACAGCTGCCGTTATCGGTGGATTTATGCTTTATGCAAGAGGTGTCACCACCAGAAGCCGTTCAACATTTTATTCAATTGCTGCCTGCTCTGCTGCCGGACTTCTGGTGTTTCAGGCTGCGCTGAATATTTTTGGTGTTACCGATATATTGCCTCTTACAGGCGTGACACTGCCATTTGTCAGCTACGGAGGTACAAGTATGGCGTCATGCTGGGGACTGCTTGCCTTTATAAAAGCTGCAGACGAGAGAACTTATGTTCACAGACATAAAAAGGCTAAAAAAGTAAAGTCATCGGTAAAATTTTCCGCAGATAACAATGAAGAGGATTTTGTGGAGGTTTAACAGTAAACGGCATCCGGGGTCAAGTTACGCTTTATTCGGGCTGCGGTCGTGCGCAGCACGACCGCAGCCGTCCGCAGGGGGATGGGCAAAAGAAGTACACCTGTTTACTGTCATCAAAATCGAGTTTCATGGATTCAGGTCAAAGCTAAAATGCTATTTATCCAGGTTCAAGATACCTGAACAAAAAGAGGAGTGATATCATTTGAGAAAAACAAGAACAAGGGCTTTACCGGTATTAATTCTTACGATAGCTTTTTTTGTAGGTCTTGCCTACTTCGTATTTAATCTCAGCGTACATTCGGCAGAATGGGTATCTATGCCTATTAACGGGCATCTTTCAGATACCGATGGACTGGAAAATGCAGGTATGATACTTGACAGAAATGGGGTTGTTCTGGCACAAAGCGAAAACGGTCAGAGAATTTATCATGAGGATTATGATATAAGATGTGCCTGCCTTCCTGTAGTTGGAGATAACAGTGTCAATAATGCTACAGCCGTTCAAACAGTATACCGTTCAGATCTTTCGGGTTATAATTTTGTGTTCGGACTGGGGTTGCCGGAGATGTTTAAAAGCGGCAAAAATATCACTCTGACTATTGACAGCAGTATCCAGAAAGCAGCATACGAAGCACTTGGAAACAATAAGGGCGCAGCTGTTTTGTTCAATTATCAGACAGGTGAGATTCTTTGCATGGCAAGTACACCTACCTATGATCCCGAAAATAAACCTGAAGATATAGAAACAAATAAAAATTATGACGGTGCTTATATCAACAGAGTTCTTTCAGCAGCTTATCCTCCCGGATCTACATTCAAGCTGGTAACTGCGGCAGCAGCTCTCGAAAATATCAAAGATGTTGAAAAAAGAGAATACGACTGTACCGGTTCGGATGTTATCGGCGGAAAACCGGTAAATTGTTTTGAAGTAAATGGTCATGTGGATTTCAAAGATGCGCTGATGACATCCTGCAACGGATATTTTGCTCATCTTGCCGTTGATCTCGGTAAAAAAGAAATGACTTCACAGGCAGACAGCATGGGTTTTAATCATACATGGAAAATTGATGGCATAGAAACTGCCAAAAGCACATATGATGTTGCAAAGGCAAATGAAAATGATCTTGCATGGTCAGGAGTCGGACAGTATACTGTTCTTGAAACACCGATCAATATGGCAATACGTTCTGCTGCAATTGCCGGAGGCGGTACTGCTGTAAAACCCATATTGATCAAGAATCTGTCAGCATCCTTTGGTATCGCTGCACCTGACAGAGAGTCACAAAAAACAAAAGCTATGATGGATGCTGATACAGCGAAGAAACTTGCTGAGTTTATGGATTATACCGTTGACAACTATTACGGAAACGGAAACTTCTGTGATTCATTCAATGTATGTGCAAAAACAGGCACTGCGGAAGTAAGCGACGGCGGAGGAGATGCACACGGATGGGTTACAGGTTTTACAACAGACGAGGACTGTCCTCTGGCATTTGCAGTGGTGGTAGAACACGGTAATTCCGGATTTGGTGCAGCTGTACCTGTTGCTTCTGCAATGCTGAACGAGGCAGCAAATGTTTTAAGGGACTAATGAAAATACTAAGGAAACGCTGATCGGTCCATTAACCAACGAGCCGCTGGGCGGCGTGCCGCCGCGGACGGTTTAATACCCGCAGCCATTTAGGCTAAAACAAATATTACAGTCGTCTGCTATTGTTGATTCAATGTTTGCTATTTCCTGTTGCGATCAAATGTTTTTAGAATAGATTATATAGATATTATCAGTTTTTTTAGGAAAGGGTTTCCCCAGGGTAAATACGGCAGCTTGCTGGCTCGCCGGATTTTTTAAAGATGGTGTTGATTTTTTGACTGTCCGGTGGTAAAATAAAGGAAATTGTATGTATGTGCAGATTAATGTTGAATGAAAGGGAAGTGATAAAATGACAGATCAGGAATTAATTCAGGCAATAAGAAGTGTTGTCCGTGAGGAAATTGCTCCTGTAAAAGAAGACGTTGCTGTTCTTAAGACGGATGTTGCTGTTCTTAAGACGGATGTTGCTGTTCTTAAGACGGATGTTGCTGGCTTAAAGACGGATGTTGCCGGCTTAAAGACGGATGTTGCCGGCTTAAAGACGGATGTTGCCAGCTTAAAGACGGATGTTGCTGGCTTAAAGACGGATGTTGCCAGCTTAAAGACGGATGTTGCTGGCTTAAAGACGGACGTTTCTGAACTAAAGACGGACGTTTCTGAACTAAAGACGGACGTTTCAAAATTAAAGACAGATGTTTCCGACTTACAGGTAAAGGTTGCGAATCTTGAAGAAGAATATGACAGCATGCAAAAAGATATTGACGAGATCAAGGATAATACGCTTATCACCAGAGAAGTCTGCAATGAACTGGTTGAATGGACTGAAAGAGCCGGCAATGTAATCGGTGTTCCGTTTATGACAGCCGCGGGAGCATAAAATCTAAAAAAGTTATCAGAATCTGTCGCAGGGATTTTTTCTTAGCGGCAGATTTGATTTTTTACTGTATAGTCTGAGTTTGTTACATGAAAAAACAGACAGTCCTCTTTCAGCTGAATCCGTAAAGTTGACCTGATGAATAATAGATCTGCCGGCTTGCGCAGTACGCCCGCAGCCGTACCTGCTTTCTCCTCTTCCAACTGGGAAAGGCAGTGGGATGGCGAAAGAAACGTACCTGTCGGGTGATTCTGAAATTTCTGATATAACATAAAATGCCGCATCATAATTACATTTTAATTGATCATGAACACCGAATTTCATGGATTCAGGTTTTTATCAGCAAGTAAGTGTAAAATTATACTTTTATATTAAGTACGGGTGTGTTATAATATAAATGCCGGACTTTTGTTGCAGTGGAATATTTATTCCGAATTGCTGCTTCACAGTAAAACTGACTGATGCTGTTCAATCGGGTATATTTCATACATGTTCCGTGCAATAAAAACGGATTTTTGGTTTGGAGATGATTAAATGTCGGATTTTATAAGAAAAAATATATGCGATGGTGTTTCATTCAGCAGTATCACCGATGACAGATTCAAAGTCGGACGGTTGAGTGCATCATTGATTGTGCCCCTTGATAAAAAAACAGCGGCAGCAAATGCACTTCTTTCCTGTGTACTGACCCGTTCCTGTAAAAAATATCCTGATTTTACCGCACTTGGTAAAAAGCTTGACAGTTTATATGGTGCTTCTTTGTACCCCTCTGTAAGACAAATCGGAGATTATCAGGCTATTACCATATCTGCTGCCGGAATTGATGATCAGTATGCACTGGACGGAAGATCGGTCTCCTCTGAACTGGCAGAACTTTTATGCTCAATAATATTTGATCCTAATGTTAAGGACGGACTTTTTTCCGAGGACGATATTGAGCAGGAAAGACGCCAGCTGATAGAAAATATTGACGCAGAATATAACGATAAACGGCTTTACGCTATAAAAAAATGTGTTGAAGCAATGTGCAGTGATGAGGCGTATTCCATTGGACGTTTCGGCAGTAAGGAAGATGTAGCCGGACTTAAAAGCGAAGAAATATTTGCGGCATGGAAATCGCTGCTTGATAATGCAAGGGTGGAGCTGACATTGCTTGGCAGCAGTGATCCGGAGAATGCTTATAAGGGATTTGCCAGGTATTTTGGCAGCACACCGAGAAAGATTCAGGATATCCCGGCTGTTTTGAAAAAGCCTGAAAAGGTCATGCATCTTACTGAAACAGAGGAACTTTCGCAGTCTAAGCTGGTAATGGGGTTCAGAACAGCTTATTTTAAGCGTGACGAGGACTGTCTGGCAAATTCTTTGATGTCCGCAGTACTTGGCGGAACACCAACATCAAAGCTGTTTTTGAATGTCAGGGAAA
Source organism: uncultured Ruminococcus sp. (assembly GCA_902783065.1). Classification (GTDB taxonomy): domain Bacteria; phylum Bacillota; class Clostridia; order Oscillospirales; family Acutalibacteraceae; genus UBA1213. Next base: position 842 of record CACZPV010000089.1, on the reverse strand, counting down.
AGGAAAGCCTGTGTTATTACTGCGTCAGCAGAGTAGATAATAACAAGGGAATAATGCTGATTGACAGCGGTGTGGAATCGGAGAATATTGAGAAAACCGAACATAGTATACTTAAACAGCTTGATATGCTGAAAAAGGGAGAAATAAGTGACAGTGAGCTGGATGAAGCAAGACTGGCGATAAAAAATTCTCTTTTGTCATCACTCGATAGTCTTGCAGCGCTTCAGGGATATTACATGGGAGGTATTCTCAGAGAAAACCAGCTTTCACCGGCAGAAGCGGCATCAGCTGTAGACAGGATAACTAAAGAGCGTATTATAGAACTTGCTGAGCAGATTGAATTGGACACTGTTTATGCTCTTAAAGGAGAAAAGTAATAAAGAAAAGAGGTGTATCCGCCGCAGTATAACGGCGTTTTAATATGAGATATACAAAAATTGAAAATCAGCGTGTAGGAGAATATTATTTGCGTATGGAACACGATTCCGGTCTGACAATACTGGTATATCCTAAAAAAGGCTTCAATTCTGTTTATGCCAGTATGGGAACCAAATTCGGATCTATTTATTCCAGATTCATGTTTAACGGAAAAGAGATCACTGTGCCGGACGGAACAGCACATTATCTGGAGCATAAGCTTTTTGAAAGCGAAGACGGTGATGCTTTTTCAAAATATGCCAAAACAGGAGCCTCTGCCAATGCATTTACTTCCTTTGATATGACCTGTTATTTGTTTTCATGTACTAATCAATTCAGGGAATCACTGGAAATTCTTATCGATCTGATGCAGACACCGTATTTTACAAAAGAAACGGTGGCAAAAGAACAGGGTATAATCGGAC
>CACZPV010000088.1 GCA_902783065.1 uncultured Ruminococcus sp. | reverse complement strand
TGCGGTTTCCCGAACGAGGCTACCCGGTGGAAACCCTTTGTATGAAAACAAAGGGTTATCCCCCGGACCCCTTTCCTAAAAAAACTGAACTTAAATTTTTAATAATCCAACTTATACTGAACCGAGAAAGCAGACGACTGGAATAATGTTGAAACTGTGGTTAGCTGTGGGGATTAATCGACAGCGGCGGCACGCCGCCAGACGACTGATAAAATTGATTTAGTCTAAGCGGCTGTGGATATTAAATTGACAGCGGCAGCATGCCGCCCGGCGGATAGCCGTTCAAGGTTATCTGTGGTTATGGTTTCGGTCAACAGATTTTACGTGCGGCATAAAATCAGGAATCTGTGCTGAAATCACAGAAGCGAATACCAATGTACAGCCAATGATTTCCCTTGGGCTTAACATTTCGCCGAGCAAAAGCCATCCGGCTAATGCGGCAAATACTGATTCCAGACTCATAATAATTGAAGCAACGGCAGGCTCGGCATCTTTTTGACCTATAATCTGCAGTGTATAGCCGATTCCACTTGATACTATACCGGCATAAATAATCGGCAGCCATGCATCGAAAAGAATATGAATATCGGGTTTTTCAAAAATTATCATACCAACAGCACATAGTATACCGCAGATAATAAACTGTATACAAGATACGGTAACTCCGTCAAGTTCAGTGCAGCGGTCAACAGCAAGTATATATGCCGTGAATCCGACTGCACAGCCAAGTTCCAGAATATCCCCGAGATAAATACCTTCAAATCCGCCTGACATACAAAGCAGGTACATTCCGGCAATGCAGCCGATAACAGCGAAAATAACAGGCAGTTTCAGTTTTTTTCCTCTTAGTCTTTGCACAATCGGGATCATTATGACATAAGTTGCTGTCAGAAACCCTGCTCGTCCTGAGGAAGCAGCATCAGGCGGATAAGCTGCAATGCCAAACTGCTGGAGATTCATACCAAAAAACAAGGTGATACCGCATATTATTCCGCCGGCAATAAGTTTTTTTGGCGGATCATTTTTGGCATTTTTTTTTCTGGCATAATCAATGCCCCTTTTTGATGTAAGAACAATCAGCATAAAAACAGCGGCAAGAACGCATCTTGCAGTATTGAATGTAAACGAGCCAATGTTTTCTGCTGCTGACGATTGGGCAACGAATGCAAGTCCCCATAGCAGTGTCGTAAGAAGCAGCAGTAAAGAACCTTTTAGTTTTTTCATTTCATCACCAGATTATATTGTTATAGTTTACGCCTGAGTTCCCGGCAAGCAGCCAGTCTGAGGTTATTTGTGAGGACAGCGATAATCAATTTCAAGACCGGCAGTTTTCTTTTTTTATATAGGATACCAGATCTTCAAAATTTCCCTGCTGATATACGGAAATATCCTTTCCGCGTTCGTTAATAAGACAGTCGGGGATCAGAAAAACATTCATGCCGATACTTTCGGCAATCATATCTTCATCAACATTATTTCCGACCATTATACATTCCGAAGGAATTAATTGCAGTTTATCAGCTATTTCACTGTAATACTGTGGGTTAGGTTTACATCGCGTGGAATTTTCATAGGTTGTGATATACATGAAATCATCGGGATTAAGACCTGCCCAGCGTATCCTGCTGTAAATAGCTTCTTCGGGAAATGCCGGCAAAGTAGCAATTACCACATTCATTCCCATTTCCTTGAGTTTATTTACCGAATCCGCAGCCTTTTTGTCAAAACCGCAGACTTGTTTCACCTGTTGAAATTCATTTTGATAAAACTGATCAAATAAAGGCTTTAAAATATCGGTTTCTGCTCCGTAAATCTGTCGGAAGCTTTCATAAAATACTGTTTCATTGGTTTTATGTGACTGGTTCATTACCATTTGTTTAAAACCATCCCATATGGCGCCGCAAAGTTTTTCAGGTTCATATCCATGTTCAGAAAAGGTTTGTGCAAGAATATTCATATAGACATTTGTAAATTCATCCTGATCCATAGGGAGCAGAGTTCCGTCCATATTAAACAATACGTTTTTAATCATTTTCATCCGTCCTTTGCTTTGATTACAGATTATTTTTCTGACAGCTAATTATAGCATAAATTTTTTTCCGTTTCAATGCTTCGGCGGCTCGCCGGCAGGATATTCAGATTTGACAGAGGAAACTATATTTGTTAAAATAAATACAGATATATCTGAAAGATCTGGTTAGGGGAAGATGTCAGCTGAAATAACAGTAAAATGAAACTGCATTTAAACCCAATGATCAAATTATTTTTGTTTATTACAATCATATATCATGCAATAATTAGCCGATTGTAAAAAGACGAGGGTTTGTGCCGCCGCAGGCGGCACGAACCCCGCTGCGAAAATCAAAAACAGTCGTTTTCGATGATTAATTGAAGAAAATGACGGATTACAGCGGAGAATAATTGTAAAACACATGATATCAAAAAACGTATGGGCAAAGTGATTTCAGACTTTTACAATCAGATATCAGGCAATAATGAAAAGGAGTAATTCAGATGGAAAATAATAAAGATATAATTGAGCTTGTAAGGGAAGTGGGAAGACAACTGCAGAAAGAAGAAGCTTATATTTCCTATCAGATGGCTAAACAGGCTGCTGACGAAGATCAGGAACTGCAGAAGCTGATTAATGATTTCAGTAACGTAAGGGATGAGATTGATCGTGAAACTTCCAAAGATGAAAAGGACAGAAATAACGATCAGATCAGAAAACTCAATGAAAATATGCGAAAGGTCTATGCGAAAATCATGACCAATGAGAGAATGATAAACTATAATGATGCTAAAGATGAATTCGATCTTCTTATGGCTCGTATTACGGCTATTATTAAGCAGTCGTCTGAGGGAGAAGATCCGGATACTACAGATTATGTGTCCTGTTCAGGTAACTGCGGTACCTGCGGCGGTTGTTGATAAGTATTCAGATGATGTGATTGCATGCTGCGCTTCTGCCGGATACCGGTTATTCTTTGAAAAACAGGCATTGCTGTATGGATTTAGGAGAGAATCAGGATGAAAGAAAAGGATGAAGTTTTGTCGCCGCTGATGCAGCAGTATCTTAGTGTTAAGGAAAAACATAAGGATGCTATTGTATTTTTCAGAGTGGGCGATTTTTATGAAATGTTCTTTGAAGATGCTAAAACGGCATCAAGAGAACTTGAACTGACACTGACAGGTAAAGAATGCGGACTAAAAGAACGTGCTCCGATGTGCGGTGTACCGTTCCATAGTTATGAAAATTATGCTGCCAAGCTGATTTCCAAGGGATATAAAGTCGCTATATGTGAGCAGACGGAAGATCCTTCGAAAACTAAAAAACTGGTAAGACGGGATGTTATCCGTGTTATCACTCCGGGAACAGTTATGGAGCAAAGTATGCTTGAGGAGGGAAGCAATAATTTTATTGCTTCGGTTTTTACACAAAAAGATCAGACGGGACTTGCTTTTTGTGATGTATCCACAGGCGAACTGTTTGCAACTGCTTCCGAAAGTGAAGATACAGAAAACTTTATCAAGGATGAATTACTGAAATTTTCTCCAAGTGAAATGATAATCGGCGGTGATGCCGTTCGTTTTAAAACGCTTTCCGCATTTATTAAAGACAAGCTTTCATCATGCGTGAACATGCTGGATGATGAGGATTTT
>CACZPV010000087.1 GCA_902783065.1 uncultured Ruminococcus sp. | reverse complement strand
TTGAGTGATTTTCTGATGTCTGAAGGAAGCACCAGTCTTCCGAGCTTGTCAATTTGTCTTACACATCCGATAGCTCTCATAGTAAAACCTCCCTTATAATTCAACTGATACAATAATACCAATTGTTGTACTTTCATATTACTATGTAAACACTTACTTTGTCAATAGAGAATAGTAAAAAAAATGTAAAATTGTGTCATTTTCGCCATTTCCCATAATTATTTTACAAAATATATGTAAGATTTTATATCCGAAAATGGCTATTTTATTAAAAAATGCCAAAATTTGTCGTTTTTTGAAAATTAAGGTAAAAAGATACTTTTGTACAATAGATTGTATAGATATCACTTTATTTGTTTATGAGATTCAGCTACATGTGCAATTTAACGGTAATTATAGTATAATACAATAATAATATGTAACTATCGTATTTGCATGCTAAAGAAACCCATTTGAAACTGCAAGCCTTTAAAAGGCTTGATCGTAACTTTATTAATTCAGTTAACGACATTGCCGGGAAGGATGGCAAGCAGAGAACATTTCGCCGGTATGCCGGAAAATTTATAGATCAAAAGGAGTGATCATGCTGCTGAGTTATATTTGGGTACTAATGATTGTGGGAAGTGTAATATGTTCGTTCATTACCGGAAGAAGCGCAATTCTTGCCGCAGCAATTACAGAAGGAGCTGATAAATCCATCAGTCTTCTGTTTTCAATGGCAGGTGTCATGTGTTTGTGGACAGGGATAATGAAAATTGCCGATAAAAGCGGTATATCTGCTGGTATAGCCGGAATTTTATCCCCTGTCCTGTCAAAGCTCATGCCCGACTATGCAAAAGATAGCAGTGCGCTGAAAGCCGTGAGTGCAAATATAACCGCCAATATGCTGGGACTGGGTAATGCAGCAACTCCCCTCGGCATCAAAGCCATGAAAGAAATGCAAAAACACAACCGTCTGGGAGATAAACCAAATAATTCTATGATAATGTTTGTTGTCATTAATACTGCTTCGGTACAAATAATTCCTGCCTCAACCGCAGCACTTCGAAAAGCAGCAGGCAGTACCGATCCTTACAGTATTCTTCCGTTGGTATGGATTAGTTCTGCACTTGCGCTATTGGCTGGAATCATTGTTACCGCCGCCTTAAACAGAAACGGAGGAGTCCAGAATGGATAAAATAGGTATTTACGCTGTTCCCTTTGTCATTTCAGCCATTGTCCTTGCCGGAGCTGTCAAGCGAATTGATATCTTTGAAAGCTTTAAGGAAGGAGCAAAAGAAGGAATTTCCTCTCTGATTTCTGTTGCCCCTTCCTTGATCGGACTGGTAATTGGTGTAAATATGCTGTCAGCATCAGGATTCTTTGAACTTACTGCTGATGCCCTTTCTCCTTTTTGTCACGCTGTCGGTATTCCGCCCGAGGTTTTACCGTTGGGACTGATCCGTCCGGTATCAGGGAGCGGTGCAACAGCAATTCTTTCGTCCATTTTAGAAAACAACGGTCCTGACAGTCTTATCGGAAAAACTGCATCTGTTATGGCTGGCTCCACAGAAACAACTTTTTATGCAATTGCCGTTTATTACGGTGCTGCAGGCATTAAGAAAACACGTCATACCGTTCCGGCAGCACTGACAGCAGATTTTTGCGGTATAATTACCGCCTGTGCGGTTACCAGGATGATTGGTTAGATGTTCGGTCAGTACAGAGCTGATTTTGTAATATAATATACTATTTTTACCATTTCGCACTGCCGCTATTGACTTTAATGTCATATATGAAGTATAATTTGAAGGGATTACTTAAATCTTCTGAATATAATCTGAATCTGTTAGACTGGGTATTGATGAACGGTTTCAATAACATCACGGTCATCTGATCTCTCGGTTCAATGATAAAGTTGAATTGTCAAAACTTAAAGTTCAGATCAGGCTTTTTTTAAAGCTTGCAGGGTTCAGATGGCGCAGATGTCCGGTGGACACCTCTGCCGAAGGCAGAGGCGCCGACCGGATTATTTAAGTATAATATCAGAAATATAACATTCCGGAGGTAACAATTTATGAATGAAAACATCAAAGTAATCAGTAAAAGGCTTACTGTATTAGGTGCAGCTGCATTAATGCTGGGTACAGCTGCCTTTACTGCTCTCCCGGCTGCTGAAAACGGCATCACCGCTTATGCAGCAACACAAAGTACATCTGCTCTGAAAATTGACAAAACCGAAGGTACAGTAGGTGTAGGTGAATGGTTTTATGTAAATGTAACAGACGGCAAGGAAGGTACTATAAATCAGGACTTTACCTGGACAAGTTCCAACGAACAGGTTGCGACAGTCAATTATTACGGCAATATTTATGCAAATAAAACAGGTATCGCTGTCATTACTGCCGCTGATAAAAACGGCAATAAGGTGAGCTGTAAATTGACAGTAAAAGCTGCTCCAAAGAAACTGACACTGAATAAAACATCCCTTACAATGGGTATCGGTGAACAGTACACCATTACAAGTTCGGTTAACAACGGTGCTGCATCATCCGAAAGAAGATTCTATCTCGGAGGCAATGATTATGCCATTGAACAAATCCCAACAAGCTGGAATTATAAATTCAAGGCAGTCAGGACCGGCGAAGTAAGAATTAACGCTCAGACCTACAACAGTTGTTACGCTCACTGTGACGTTAAAGTACTTGCCGCTCCGAAAAGTATCAGTTTTAACAAGAAAGAGATTACTGTCGGCATCGGTGAAACTGTAGAGCTTTCCACTGCTACAAACAGCGGTTCCGCCGCAATGGGTAGAACTTATACTTCCGGCAACAAAACCATTGCTGAAATCATTCCCACAAGCTGGAACTGCAAATTCAAAGCCAAAAAGGCAGGCACAACCTATATTAATGTCAAAACCTACAACGGTAAAACTGCAAGATGTAAAGTAACCGTTAAGCCTGCTCCCACAAAAGTGACAGTTACCAAAACAAGTCTTACACTCGGTGTTGGCGAAAAGGCATCGATCGGCTCGAATATTAACAGCGGTTCCTGCTCAACCAAGCGCACATACCGTTCCAGCAACAACAGCATAGTTAAAATGACAAAAACTAACTGGACAGGTGAGTTTACAGCTGTAAAACCAGGTACCGCATGGGTAACAGTAAAAACACACAACGGCAAGGAAGCCAGCTGTAAAATTACTGTAAAACCTGCTCCGACTAAAGTAAGCCTGAATAAAAAGACCATAACTCTTAAAGTTGGTCAGACAGCAAAAGTATCCGCCTACCTGAACAGCGGCGCTGCTTCCAACAAGAGAACCTATAGGACATACGATTCCAGCATAATTAAAATGACAAAAACAAACTGGGAAGGTCAGTTCAAAGCACTTCGTCCCGGTGTTACCTATGTTTCCGTAACAACCCATAACGGTAAAAAAGCTTACTGCAAGGTTATTGTTTCCGGCGCAGAAAAAGGCACCAATAAAGCAAAGGAACTGAAACTGGTTGAATTAATCAATGATAAGCGTACAGCTAACGGTGTAGACCCGCTTGTATGTACAGGCAAACTTACCAACGCTGCAAGAGCAAAATCAAACGAAATGATAAGCTATGACCAGCTGACAACTGATTCTCCGAAATACGGCGATATCGGCACATTCCTGCAGGTAAATGGTGTCATCTACGGCACTGATTATACAGTAGGCAGCGTAATGGTATATGACGGCTATACAGAGGCCGATAAACTGATTAGCAGAGCTTATAATGACTTTAAAGACCGTCTGCTTGATGCAAATGTTAAAAAGATCGGTGTAGGATATTCTTACGCAGGTCAGGCAGCTGTTGGTAAAACTGTCTGGGGAGGTACGTGGACAGTATTCATCACCAACTGATGGTGATTGATACTATTCCACATAAGTTCTTAAGGAACCCTGAATATTAATCAGTCTGGTAAAGCTGCCGTCCGTATGGGCGGCAGCTTTACTGCTGTCAGTTTAAAGAAGGTTCATGACATGGTTTGAGCGGAATTCCCGGTATATATACGTTTTTGTATTACAATTCTGCATTATTTTTTGCCATTTTATGCTATACTTTTTATTGTCGTTTTTCATAAATTATTTATTTTAGTTGTATAAAAATTATGAATTTGCTATTGACTTTATTTTAAATATGTGCTATTTTTATAAAGAGGTATCTGAAAATGGGAAAAGTGACAGTAATTACATCAGGAAAAGGCGGTACGGGTAAATCTACTTTTACCGCAGGCTGCGGCGCAGCTTTGGTAAGACGCGGCAGCAGGGTTTTAATAATAGACTGTGATGCCGGTATGAGAGGAATTGATCTTATGCTTGGCGTCAGCGGAGAATTGGTTTTCGACATTGCCGATATTGTCAACGGAAACTGTCCTCCTGCAAGCGCAATATACCCCTGTAAAACCGTACCCGAATTGTTTGTACTTCCTGCTCCGCAGAATGTCCGTGACGAAGTAAGTCCATATATCATGAAACAGCTTGTTACTGTTTTGAAAAAGTATTATGACCATATACTGATTGACTGTCCGGCCGGTATCGGAATTGGAATGGAATCCGCCAGTAATGCGGCTGACAGAGCAATATTGGTTGCCAATACCGAACCGCTGACAATCAGAGGCTGCGACAAAGTAAGACAAAAGCTAAGAGAACTTCATATTCCTGAAATAAGACTGGTCATTAACCGATTTCATGAAAGGAGCTTCAGAAAACTCGGAACGTTTTCCGACCTTGATGCGGTAATTGACAAAGCCGGCGCAAGACTTCTTGGTATTGTACCGGAAGATCCATCAGCAGCGGCATGTGCACAAAAAGGGCTGCCAATAGAAGGAAAGCATAAGGCAGTATATGCATTTGACCGGATCGCCGCAAGGTTGGACGGTGTAGAAGTTCCGCTGGAAGAATAAATACCTGATGTAGCCGTATTTAACGGCTTCTGACAGCTTTTAATTAGTGTGCTGCTTAATATATCACCTGAAACAAATTAATCGTAATTAAACATATCTTTTTTAATGGAGGAGATAACATGAACATAGCGTTGATAGCCCATGACGCCAAAAAAGAACTGATGGTACAATTCTGTATTGCCTACTGCGGAATCCTCAGCAGACATAATCTTTGCGCTACAGGTACTACAGGAAAGATGGTAGCGGAAGCTACCGGTCTTGAAATACAAAGATTTCTTGGCGGCAGTCAGGGCGGAGATCAGCAGATAGCGGCGAGAATTGCATTTAATGAAATTGATATGTTAATATTCCTGCGTGATCCTCTGGATCCGAAGCCGCATGAGCCAAATGACATGAATCTTCTCCGGCTTTGTGATATGCATAATATTCCTGTTGCAACGAATATTGCTACAGGTGAAGTTTTGATTCATGGTCTTGAAAGAGGTGACCTTGATTGGAGAAACATTGTAAGAGCCTAAATTGAAGATAGTTATAATACACAAGGTACATTGATATAATTCAAACATAAAAAAAGCCGATGGATTTAGTTCATCGGCTTTCTTTGTCATGTTTCCCGATCAATCATCAGACTAAAACCGGGTGGAACTGTATGAAATCACCAGACAGGTGCACTTCTTTTGCCCATACCCCTGCCCCCTTCCCGCTGGAAAAGGGCTTGTATCGGACGGGTGTGCGAATCACGCCCGCAGCCCGGATAAGATGAACCTGTAAGGACTTTCCTTATTATAATTCATCAAGTCAACTTCATGGATTCATGTATTAGTATAAAATAATTCGTCCATTATTGGGTATTTTGTTTCGGGGATTCTTCTTTTTCCTGAAGTCCAAAATATTCAGTCATAATTTTTTTGGCAACATTAACTGCCACATAGCTTTTTGCGCCATGCTCCACCATAACAGCAATTGCAATCTGAGGGTTATCGTAAGGTGCATAACAAATAAAGTTTGCGTGATCCGATCCTGCATTTTCCGCAGTGCCTGTCTTGCCGGCAATTTGAAGCGGAAATCCAGCCAGAGAATCATAACTGTTGGTTGCCATATTCATTGCTTTCTGAACATCCTTCAAATTGCTTTCACTGACTCCCATATTATCAGCGACCTCGGGCTTACTCTGATAAATTACTTCATCACCGGAGAATGACGTTATTTTATCAACAATATGTGTTTTTAATCTGACACCGTTATTGGCGATTGTTGCCACATACGCAGCAAGCTGCAACGGAGTAAACTGGTTGTCTGACTGACCTATTCCCGCCGGAGAAACAGATGTCGAATACCATTCCGAGCCCATCAATTCACTGTATTCAGGACCAGCCAATGTACCGGAGCTTTCACCGATTTCCACACCGGTTTTTACACCCAGTCCACATCGTTTAGCATAAATATTCATTTTTTCAATACCAAGCAATCTTGCCGTTTCTGCAAAGAAAACGTTGCAGGAATCTCTGATTCCCTCATAGACATTCAGTGAACCATGAACAAACATACACCGAAGCTTTAGTCCTCCCTTGGTGTAAATACCGTCGCAGCTGATACGTGTCTTGTTTGTAATGGCACCCTCCTCAAGCGCAGCGGATGCCACAAGCGGCTTAAACGTAGAACCCGGAGCCAATGCACCATTAAAGGCACGGTTCACAAGAGGATCACCTTTTGTTTCCAGCAGCTTATCATAGTCGCTGTAATATTTCGACAGATCATAATTCGGGTAATTGGCTGCACAAAGTACTGAAAAATCCTTAACGTTCAGCACAACAACTGATGCTCCGACACAATCTTCTCCTGTATATTTGCCGCCGGCTGTTTTGGAATAATCGTGAGCTTCCTTTACAGCTTCTTTGAGTGCTTTTTGTGCAATCTGCTGATATTTTGAATCCACCGTAAGATAAACAGAATTGCCTGGCTGTGAATCCACCGTATTTACAACTTTTACACTGCCATCAGGATTTACTTCATAAGTTTTGCTGCCTTCTTTTCCGCGAAGCCGGTTTTCATAGGCATATTCGATTCCAATTTTTCCGACAATATCATTATAGGCATACCCTTTTTCTTTCAGTTCTTCATATTCATCTTCAGAGATAAGTCCAGTTACTCCCACAAGATGAGGAGCAATTGTTCCGTTAACATATTTCCTGACAGCCATTGCTTCAATTTCAATTCCGGAATCACTCTGAGTATTTTCCGAAATCACATTCATAGCTCTTTCGGTTAGTTCTTCTGCAAATACGTATGGGTTGCTTCTCGTATAGGCCTTTTTTTCCATATTATAACGGACACTTATGATATCGTGCTGCTGTTTTGCAGTATATTTCTGACATTCATATTTGTCAACTAATTTTGCCATACATTCATCAGCGGTAGAATAAGGATTCATATTAAGATTATCCTTGCTTTTCAGTTCTGCAGTTTCGGCTTCTTTTTTATCATCAAAATAATAATTGCCATTGCGGTCAATTCTTATCGGCAATTCATCAATCCAATGACAGCCGCACTGCTCAGTAAGTTCTGTAAGCTTCACAATATACTCGTTCAATTTTTCCTCCGGAGTATAAATTTTGTTCAGCACAATTCTGTATCCTGTCTGATTCTGTGCAAGAGGAGTACCGTTAACATCAAAAATTTCACCTCTGATCGCCTGTGTATTTACAGTATACTCGGTTGAGGTCAGAGCAATATCCTCATATATATTGTTCTCTTTTATCTGCCACTGTACAAGTCTTGCGCAAAAAAAAGCAATTACAACCGTAACCAATGTCAGCATCAAGGCAAAACGCCATTTTTTAACTTTAGTTTCCACATTATACCCCCTTATAGAAAAGTCCCTCGCCTCCGTAGGCGGGGTTGGGACATCTGTACCTATTCTGCTGATGTTTTTACGGAAACAAAGCGGTTTACGGCATACATAACTGGTGTAAAGGCCCACGTATAAACAATTCTGGAAATATAGTGCACAGAGAAATACTCCCATACATAATCATATCCTGCCGCCACATAAAACAAGATAAACTGTCCGAAAATAATCACAGGCATACTGATTGTTGCGATAATCATAACAGTCAGAAGATTGGTGTGGATATAATTCCCCATGAGAATACTCACAGTATAACAAAGTACAGCCAGCATAATTGCATAATACCCTACAGGACCGCTGTAATTGGTATCTGATAACAAACCGCAAAGCACACCCCAGAAGATAGCAGGAATCTCATCTTCAAATACAGAAAAAGTCAGTGCCAGCGGCAGAAGCAAAATTGGCCTTCCGCCGAAAACCTCCGGCATAATCCCGGGTGTTGTCTGTATAATATAACACAATACAATTTCCAAGAGAAAGGTAATATATTTTACTGCTTTATACCGATTCATAATCCTCCCTCTTTCTGTATTATTTTAATTAGTCGATTGTAATAACCAAAAATCTCTTTACCCATGTTTTTTTGATACATTTGAATCAATAAAACAGATGAATGATAATATTCTTTAAGTATTAATCGTTGTGGGTATCAGTAAGGATCCGGTGTCACGCTGGTCTGCTATATTCTTCTATTTCTCCTTTGCCGCCGAAATCAGTTATTACCACTGCGGAAGTGATAGACCTTACATCCTCATACGGTTCAATCAGGACAACCGGCATTCCCGTATAGTCATAATCAAGCGAATAAACCATACCGATTCTGATATTTTTGGGGTAAAGTCCACCGTAACCGGAAGTAACTACAATATCTCCTTTTTCCATGGTATGCTGTGATGAAATATTTTTCATTACGGCAATATTTTTATCGCTGTATTCAGGAGTACCCGTAACTATTCCCTGATTTTCCGTTTTCTTATCAATTGCGCCGACCTTTGCATCGGGAGAAATCATTGCTGTAACCTTGCAGGATTTAAGATTAACTTCACTGACAAAACCAACAAGTCCGTTTTCCGTCATCACAGGATCATTCTGCGAAATTCCATCTTTGGAACCCTTATCAAGAACAAAACCATAGAAATTCTCATTCGGATCCCTTGAAATCACTGTAGACGGCACCAATACAAAATCATCATTTTCTTTTTTGATATTATAGAACTTATACAGTTCTTCATTTTCTTTTTTGAGGTCATAATATTCAACCAGCATACTATTGAGCTTTCTGTTTTCTTCCCTCAGTTTGCTGTTTTCTGTTTCAAGTTCTTCAGCATTTTCAGGTGACTTTACTGCATCAGAAGCCGCTCCTGTAAAGCCCGCAGCAGCTTTCTGGAGAGGAGAAAACACCAGACCCGTAAAAAATCCGTTAACTGTACTGTTTCCTGCTGTCACCAATGCGACAATCAACAGGATACATACTGTCAATACAAGAATTTTCATTCCATTGCCCGATGTTTTTTTCAATACAATCCCCCCTCTGTCAAAAACAGCGGTTGTCCGCCCGCCTGTGGCGGGCGGACAACCATAACCTTATCTTCTTCTGCCGTAGCTTCCTGCCCCGAATGTTTCAAGCCGCAGTCCGGTTCCGTCCACAACACAGTCCAACGGTCTGTCAGCAGTGTGTACAGGCATTCCGGTTTCCTGTGACACAAGCAAATCCAACCCCCGAAGCATCGCTCCGCCGCCGGTCAGTGTGATTCCGTTATCAATGATATCCGCCGAAAGTTCCGGCGGTGTCTGCTCAAGGGTTGTCTTAATTGCCTCAATAATCACCAGAAGCGGATCAGCAAGTGCATCTCTGATCTCTGCTGCACTGATCTCGATATCTTTCGGTAAACCATCGCCAAGATTTCTGCCCTTGACTTTCATACTGCCCTCTCCCTCATACGGATAAGCAGATCCAATCTGTATTTTTATTTCCTCAGCCGTTCTTTCTCCGATCAGCAAATTATATTTCTTTTTAATAAACTGAATAATCGATTCATCAAATTTATCTCCTGCAACTCTGACAGAGCAGGCTGTTACAATATCATCCAGAGAAATAACCGCAACCTCGGATGTACCACCGCCGATATCCACCACCATACTGCCCTCCGGTTCACTGACAGGAAGTCCGGCACCAATTGCAGCCGCCATTGGTTCTTCAATAAGTTCCACCTGTTTGATACCAGCCCTGTGCATAGCATCTTGAACCGCACGCCTTTCCACATCCGTAACACCGGACGGTATGCAGACAATCACTCTCGGCTTTTTGAAAAATGAGGATTTTACTACCATCCTGATAAAACGATTGAGCATAGTCGCTGTAATATCAAAATCCGCAATCACACCATCTTTCAGCGGTCTTACCGCTACAATAGAGCCAGGTGTTCTGCCTATCATTTCTTTTGCCGCCGTACCGACAGCCACAACAGTATCATTTCTGATATCGACCGCCACAACAGACGGTTCCCGCATAACAATTCCTTTACCCTTCATATAGACAAGTGTATTGGCTGTACCGAGATCTATCCCTATATCCTTTGAAAACATATCTTATCCCTCTCTCTAAACGGCAGCATCGCTGTCCACACTGTCGTTTATCAGCACATCAATATCATTTTATTAGTAATAAACTCAAACTTCCCGCATGTAATATAAACACGCTGATCAATCAAAGTGTAACTATAATGTGATGTTTTACGCATCATATGACATTTTGGGAATCACCCTAAAGGTGCGCTTCTTCCGTACGTTCCCTCCAATCGGAAAGTAGATAAGTACAGGCACGAAAAGTCTTTTATAATTCACTCAGCATCTCTATTAATTCATTCAAAAAGAAGTAAGTTATTTTGTATGGAAAGCTTCAGTTATAAATTATTTCCAAAATATCTCAATTTATATTATACCCTTTTACTAAAACAATAACAATAAAAATTTTTCAAAATATCAACTTTTGTTTTTATACACAAATAATTGCTTTGAAAAAATATATTTTTAGTTTTTCCGCCCCGACTGCTGCATAACATAAAATCCTTACTGACCTGTAGATCCGAAACCGCCATTTCCCCTTTCGGTATCACTCAGAGTCTCTGTTTCTGCAAAACTTGCGCAAACAACAGGCATAATAACCATCTGTGCAATTCTTTCCTGTGGACGGATAGTATATTCCTTATCAGACACATTACAAAGCCCCACGCATATTTCACCCCTGTAATCGCTGTCTACAACACCTACTCCATTAGAAAGGCAGATACCGTGTTTCACTCCGAGTCCGCTGCGGGCAAACAAAAAAGCTCCCAGTTCCTGATCAGGCAGCTCTATTGCTATCCCTGTTGGTATCATTACTAACTCTCCCGGATGAAGCACTATTTCCTGATCAATGCAGGCATACAAATCGGCACCTGCTGCTCCCGGTGTTGCTCTTTTCGGAATAACAGCATTTTCCCTCATTTTCTTTATTTTAACAATTTTGCTGCTCATTCAGCTTCTTCCTTTCCCTCTGTTATACTATTCAATATGGTTTTCAACCGAGTTTTCAACATTTTCAACCGTTTTCAACCTAAAAACTTTCAACTATTCAACACCACGATAATAAAGACCTCTCGTATAGCCGCTTTTACGGGGCAATCCCTGCCGGAAATTCTGTAAAATTTCCTTTTTTTCCACCGGGTTTTCAACACTGAATCTGATAACCTCAAAATCAATTCCCGTCATTTCATTCCTTCTGTCTGCCATATAAAGCGGAACACTATTAAGAATTTCGGTACATGAACCGAAGCATTGCATCGGAAAACCAATTCCCTTTCTGTCACGGATTACAGGTGCTTTCCGGCAGTGCTTGCAGCCTCTGCCATCATTTTGTGCCGGACAATTACGTGTGAGCATGAGCGGAAGCCGTCCTGAGGAAATAATTCCAATCGGCATAACATTACCGAGTGAGGTAATTTGTTCCAGTGTCATTTCAAATGACACTTCACAATCGATAACTCCCTGTGACCGAAGCCAGCACAATGATTCTGTATTGGCAATATTCAGTCCGAAACCGCCGTGAATTTCCATATCCAATTCCTTTGCCATCTCAATAACAGCAAGATTTCCTGCAAGCACCCCGCTGATTCCGATTTTTTTAACCCTTCTGAGGTTTTCGAACATCACTTTTTCGATACCGAAAATCCCTCTCGGCATTTCCACAGCAACAGCAAAGCCCCTGTCCAACAAATTTTCAAGCTTTTCATTACTTAATGTCAGCGGAACATAAATCAATTCACTGTCCAGAAAATCGTCAGATACTATATCATCTGTAAAGCGAGCACGGTAATGCTTTGGGGGTTGATTTTTTTTACCTACCACAGCATTTGTCCGGAATATTTTTTTAAAGGAGATTGGTTTAATCATCTGCCGTTTTTCCGAAAGCTGATTAAGGCAGCTGTTTCTGATAGTATTGAGCGCCGAAGCAGATACAGACAGTCCTCCTTCAATACAGGCTGTCAGACCATTCATAATAAACGGTGTACCGCCTGTTTTCGCAATACTTCTTTCGCAGCGTTCCTTATCAATTGCAACTTTAACTGCCTTTTCAGGTATGCTGCCTTCAACAAATACAGCATTGCCGCTGTCATCTGATGCTGTCAGCCTTACAGGTTTTCCTTCTTTTATGCTTATATCAAAATCAACAGGTATATGCCGCCTTTCATTTTTATATAATTCATGAATTTCAGCAAAAATTTTACTTCCGGCCGCCTCTACATTTTCCTTTGAGCGCACGCCGAACATATCCGCACCAAGTTTTCCCTGATAATATCCGTCTGTAAATCCCGAACGTGAGAAAACAGACATAAGTTTTTTTTCTGTTTCACAAGAAATAACACCTTCATCCAGGCTTTCACGACAAGCAGCAACAGCCGCCGCAACATATTCGGGACGCTTCATTCTTCCCTCAATTTTTGCAGAAGCAATCCCCATTTCCTGCAGTTCACGCAAATGTCTGATCACCGAAAGGTCTTTCAGACTGAGGTCATGTCCCGTCCCTCCCCTGACAGTGAATGGCAATCGGCACGGTTGAGCACAAGCCCCGCGGTTACCGCTGCGTGAACCAAGCACAGCGCTGAAATAACACTGTCCCGAAACACTCATACACAAAGCTCCATGAACAAACACTTCCAGTTCAATCGGGCAGTCCTCGGCGATCTCTCTTATTTCCTCTTTTGAGAGTTCTCTTGAAAGCACCGCCCTTGTAAGCCCCATATGATAAAGGTAATCAACCCCTTTTTTTGTATGCACCGAAAGCTGGGTAGAACCGTGAATGGGCATATCAGGTGCACATTTCCTTACAAGGGAAATAAGTCCCGGATCCTGCATAATAAGAGCATCCACACCAATTGAACAGGCATATTCGATCAGTTTCAAAGCATCACTGATTTCATCATCGTGTATAATTGTGTTGCATGCCAGATGTACTGCAGTACCGTTTAAATGACAATAACGAACCACATTTTTTAATTCTTCATCACTAAAATTATGCGCCGATGTTCTGGCACTGAATCTTGATGCACCAATATATATCGCATCTGCACCCGTTCTCACAGCAGGATATACAGATTCCATACCGCCGGCGGGTGCCAGTATTTCAATTTTGTTCATCATGATTTTTTCTTTCTGCTGCCAAAAAAAGTAACGTTATCCGCACTTTCATCCTCTGCCTCCGATGTACCGGATTTACGCACGGCTTTCACAGCGGACGAAACCGGAGAAGGTTCACCTACAAGCTTTGCTTTTTCACCAAGCCTTTTTCTGAGAACCTCAATATCCTTTTTCAATTTCTGGTTTTCCCGCTCTGTTTCTTCAAAAGCACTGCGGTATTTTGCCGCCTCGTTCAGATAATCCTTGATCTGCTGACGCAGACGGTCGGTATCCTCCTCAGATTTTGTAAGATTGTCACAGAGATTAAGTGCTGCGAGCATTACCGCAGAGTTAGCAGAAAGTCCCGGCGCTGCTCTCCTGACTGCTGTAATTTCCGCATTCAGCCTGTCAGCAACAGTTCTAGTATACTCCTCACTTTCTGCGCTGATAACGGTAAAACGTGTTCCGGCGATATCTATTTTCACACGATTTTTATTGTTGTTTTCCATTAATTTTACACCTCAGATCATGGTATATTTTATTTAATTGTAAGACACCTATTGTTAATTATAATACATTTTTATTAAATATAAAAGCTTTATAATAAATTTATTTACACATTTCTATGAAAAACTGCTTTTTTGCGTACTGATGATAATGTACAAATTTTCATTAAACTTTTTATTCAAATGAACGAATTATAAAAAAACTTACTATATTTCACCCTTAAATGGTAATTACTAACAGTAAATATGAATATTAATTCAAAATTTTGGTTGAAAATTTATTCAAAATGGTATATAATGAGTGGGTGTTGTTATATGCCGTGATCCCGGAGAACTGGCTGCATAGTCTGTCACAGGATATTTACATTTCCGTCAGATATTTTTTAACAACTCTTTGCAAAAACAGGTATCAGGAGATACACTGCATTAATTTGAAAACATCACGTATTGGCTGATATTAACCGGCTGTGTTTTCGTCCTCAGATAAATACAGTCACAACGCACTTCATAGCTTTTCGAATCAACTTGTGGAAATGTTTTTCGGGTTATGATACTATTCCAAATCAGCTGAACACAGTATATTAGGAGGGGTTTTTATGTCAAAGTCCAAACTGACACCGAGCGAGGCAAGAGAGCTGATCATAGCTAAATTATCACACAATTTCGGTGTAACACCCGCAGACGCAACAGATGAACATTACTATAAAGCAGTTGCACTGGTACTGCGTGATATAATGCGTCAGAATCATAAGGATTTCGTTGCTGCTTCGGAAAAACAGAACAGCAAAACAGTCTATTATCTTTGTATGGAATTTCTTATGGGGCGGTCTCTGAAAAACAATCTTTATAACCTCGGTCTTACCGAAACCATAGAACAGGCACTTAAAAGCCTGAACATCAAACTTGAAAATATATATGAACAGGAACCGGACGCAGGTCTTGGCAACGGAGGTCTCGGACGGCTGGCAGCCTGTTTCCTGGATGGTCTTGCTACACAGAATTACAGTGCAATGGGATATTCGCTCAGATACGAATACGGCATTTTCCGTCAGAAGCTTGTTGACGGTTGGCAGACAGAACTTCCTGATTTCTGGCTTCCCGGCGGTTCTATCTGGCTTCAGCCGCATCCGGAAAAAAGCATACCCGTGTATTTTGACGGCAAAATCAAGGAAACCTGGCATGAAACACATCATTCCATTGAACTTGAAAATGCTACAAAGATCATAGCAACTCCCTATGATATGCTTGTTCCAGGTGACGGCGGAAAGGGCGTCAGCAGACTTCGTCTGTGGGCAGCTACATCCGATAATTTTGATATGAAGCTGTTCAACTCAGGTGATTATGTACGTTCCATGGAACAAAAAGCTCTGGCTGAAAGCATTACAAGAGTGCTTTATCCGGAAGATAATCATTCGGAAGGCAAAAGTCTTCGTCTGAGCCAGCAGTATTTCCTTGTTTCTGCAACTATTCAGGATATTATTCAGCGTCATCTCAGACATCATAATTCACTTGATAATCTGCCAGAACTGGTTGCTATTCATCTGAATGATACACACCCGGTTCTTGCTATTCCCGAACTGATGAGAATTATGCTTGACGAATGCGGCTATGACTGGGATAAATCATGGGATATCGT
>CACZPV010000086.1 GCA_902783065.1 uncultured Ruminococcus sp. | reverse complement strand
TGTTTTCAAACAAAGGGGTTCCCCCAGGAAAATGCGAGGAGAATGCATTCAGCACTGCCGGCTAAAAATACGGCTAAAAATACGGCTAAAAATAATATGAAAAAATACTTGAAATTTCCGGAACAGTGTGATATAATTATTAAGTCTTTGAAGCCGTCACTTGTGATGGGATTCACAGCAAGGTCTTTCGGACCGAACTTTGAAACGGGCAGTCCTCTGCTTTTATTGCATGAATGTCTATTAATAACAGGAGGAATAAAAATGGACGCATTGAAAACAATTGCAGCTTCTTCTATCAAAGCTGAAAAGCCTGAGTTTGAGATCGGTGATACAGTACGTGTCAGCGTTAATATTCGCGAGGGTGACAGGGAAAGAATTCAGATGTTTGAGGGCACTGTAATCGCTAAAAGAGGCAGCGGTGTGGCAGAAACATTTACAGTAAGACGTCTTTCCTATGGCGTAGGTGTAGAAAGAGTATTTCCGGTACACAGCCCCAACGTTGTAGATGTAAAGGTTGTAAGAAGCGGTAAGGTTCGCAGAAGCAAGCTTTATTATCTGCGCGGCAGAGTTGGTAAGGCTGCTAAGGTTAAGGAACAGATCAAATAATTTTACCATAAAAAAGGGACTTGATTGTCCCTTTTTTGCTACCTGCTGATTTGAGGAACAATGCTATGAAAAAAAATGGAAAGCACAGATCGGTTACACAGAATTATATTGATCTGTCGGATTTTCTTGCCGCAGCAAGAAGTTTGCTGGGACTGTTGTATACAGTGATAACCGCAGCACTGATTGTTTCTTGTATGATGTATGTGTTTTTCGATATCATTCCCGTAAAGGGAAAATATAATCTGAGCGGTGAAGAAGTCAGAGTGATTGTGCAGGTGCGCGGTTACTGCGCCGAAAAGGACAGCGTAGTTGTTATTCAGGGCAGCAGACTTTGTGCTGAAGTACTGGATACCGATGAATTAAAAAAACTTAACGGAGATAAACTGCAGCCGGCAGATAACGAATTGTTAGTGAGTATAAGTGAGGTAAACGGAAGTAAAACCGTGAAGCTGATTACACAGGATGAAATTGAGGGCAGAGTTGTTCTGATATTGTCGCCGATGAATAAATTCGGAAATAATTTCAATAAGCTTTTATGAATAGAAATGATCTCCGGCAGCTCTGCCGGAAAAAAGGGGTGCTAATATGGCTGATTTAGAGAAGGATGAGATCAATCTGAAAGGTACAGACGAAGAAATGGAAGATTCAAAAGAAGAATACGAAATTGATGAGGAAGAAAGCATCAGTATTACTTCGTTTGTTTTTGAATGGGCAAATGCTTTTATGGTGGCACTGATTGTGGTGGTGCTGCTTCTGACCTTTGTGTTCAGACAGGTAACTGTCAGCGGAACTTCCATGACGGATACACTTGCAGACGGCGACCGCCTGATTATTTCCAGCTTTATGTATACGCCGCAGTACGGAGATATCATTGTTGTCAGTCATGGTGAAAACTACAGCGATCCGATTATCAAAAGAGTAATTGCGACGGAGGGTCAGGCGCTTTCTATTAATTATCAGACCGGTGATGTCAGTGTTGATGGTGTGATACTGGATGAAAAATATATCAAGGGTAATACTATTCCGCTGAAAAATCCGCTGGATATCCCTGACAAGATTCCGGAGGGATATGTATTTGTTATGGGTGATAATCGTGAAGGATCACTCGACAGCCGAAGCAATGATATCGGTCTGATTCCGGTGGAAAACATTATCGGTAAAGCAGAATTGAGAATTTTTCCTATTTCCGGTTTCGGGAGCGTTTATTCATGAGTTATAGAGAAGATGAATAAAATATCCGGACATGATACGGATATAACATGTATGGGCAGTATATCGCTGCCGGGGGTTTTATGGAAGAGTTAAAGTCAATACAATGGTTTCCAGGTCATATGACTAAAACCAAGAGAAGGATTGAGTCACAGCTGAAACTGATTGATGCAGTAGCCATTCTGCTGGATGCAAGAGTACCTTATTCAAGCTGTAATCCTGATTTGAGAAGCATTATCAATAATAAGCCAAGACTTGTCGTATTGAATAAATGCGATATGGCGGATCTCGCTGAAACAAAAAAATGGCTTTCTCTTTTTCGACAAAAGAATATCGCTGCAATAGCTCTTGACTGTAAATCAGGCAAGGGCTTAAGTGCTTTTATTCCTGCAGCTAAAAATGTTTTATCGGAAAAGATAGCGTCATGGAACCGAAAGGGAATGACAGGAAGAACAATTAAGGTGATGGTAGTAGGCATACCGAATGTTGGTAAATCTTCTTTTATTAACAGAATGTCAAAACAAAACAGGGCAAAGGTGGAGGATCGTCCCGGTGTAACCAGAGGAAACCAGTGGTTTACTATCGGAAAGGGCTTTGATCTTTTGGATACTCCGGGTGTATTGTGGCCTAAATTCGATGATCCGCTTGTCGGTGAAAAACTGGCTTATATAGGTTCTGTCAAGGATGAGATACTTGATACGGAACAATTGAGCGGAAGGTTGTTGGAATATTTGCGTGACAATTATCCTGATCCCCTTTGTGCAAGGTATAAACTGAACGTGGATGAGATTATGCCGCTTCAGGGATATGAAATACTTGAAATGATAGGCCGAAAACGTGGAATGTTGGCTGCCGGAGGTGAAATCAACACCGAAAGAGCAGCGGTAACGGTTCTGGACGAATTCAGAAATGCCACACTCGGAAAACTGACAATCGACAGAGCGGAGGATTATCCCAATGTTAGAATTTGAAAAGATGTATCAGGAACAAGGTTACAAGGCAGTCTGCGGAGTTGATGAAGCTGGCAGAGGTCCTCTTGCCGGACCGGTATTTGCGGCAGCTGTCATTTTACCCGAAGGATTGATAATAGAGGGTGTAACTGACTCAAAAAAACTGACAGAAAAAAAGCGTGAAAAGCTTTTTGATGAAATCAAGGAAAAGGCTGTTGCATATTGTATTGCAAGTGCCTCAGTGGAAGAAATCGAAACGCTTAACATTTTGCAGGCAGACCTGCTTGCAATGAAAAGAGCAGTGGAGGGACTTTCGGTCAGTGCGGATTTTGCTATGATAGACGGAAATCAGGTCCCTCAGCTGACAATTCCGACTGAGGCAATTGTCAAGGGTGATTCTAAAAGTGAATCTATTGCAGCAGCATCAATTCTGGCAAAGGTGAGCAGGGACAGACTTATGCTGGAGCTTGCAAAAGAATATCCGCAGTATGGTTTTGAAAAACATAAGGGTTATGGAACAAAACTGCATAGAGAGGCTATTCTTGAGTACGGTCCGTGTGAAATTCACCGTATGTCATTTTTGAAAAAAATATTGGCGGCGAAAGATAATGGCTGAAAAAACGAAAGCAAAAAAGATAGGTGATATCGGAGAGGCAGTAGCACGGCAGTATTTATGTAAAAAGGGCTATCATATACTGGAAAAGAATTATCGTATTCCCGGAGGCGAAATTGATATAATTGCCTGTGACAGGGAATGTGTCGTGTTTGTGGAAGTAAAAACAAGAAATACATCGTCTCTTGACCGGCCGAGTACATGGGTGGACAGACGTAAACAGAAAAAACTGATGCTTACAGCGGTACATTATCTGGAAGAAAATGAAACTGACTTGCAGCCAAGATTTGATGTGATAGAAGTGATATATGATAAGCGGACAGAAATGATTGTCAGTATTGAACATATTGAAAATGCATTTATTCAGACAGATGATTATGCAGTATATTGATGATGAAAAAGTATTTCTATGATTTTTCCTGAAGCTGTGAGAATCTGATGTTACGCAGAACAAACAAAGGCAATATTTGTTTCGGGTTATGGATATATGAATATCAGAATGAATGGGAACATATATATAGGAGACAGCTTGAATCAACCGATTATCAGGTGATCATCTCATTGGGTGAAAACAATCTGTTTTTCGAAGATGTACCGGATAATATAGAACCTGAATCCGTGAAGTTGATTTGATGAATTATAAAAGGAAAACTACTTATGGGTTCATATTTTCCAAGCTGCGGTCGTGCGTAGCCATGACCGCAGCCGCACACAAAATCCCCCTGCCCACCGGGAAGGGGCAGGGGGATGGGCAGAAAAGCTGCACCTTACGGGTGAGCACCCAAATTAGCGAAAATGTATAAAATAACGCATCATTACTGTATATTTAATATAAGTTACAATTGAGTTTCACGGATT
>CACZPV010000085.1 GCA_902783065.1 uncultured Ruminococcus sp. | reverse complement strand
CATTTTTATCACCTTTTTAATCAGAATTTTGTGTCGCAGAGCAGCAAAACAAATACGGATTCCTTCACCCATGGGACGAAAGAATCCGTGTTACCACCCAACTTGCATGCGGAATACCGCATACCTCTCCTAGACCGTAACGAGGTCAGACGCTGCGTTTTGCACAGTAGCTCCGAGTCAGCCCGAACAGTCTTTTCACAGGGATATCACACCATCGCTCCCCTCTCTTGAGTGCAGTACTGTTCTTTTTTCTCATCATAGCCGTCATATTATTCAATTTCCCGACAAAATGCCGTTTCTACTCTATTATAACGCTTTTTCAGCAATTGTCAAGGATTTTCCGCCAGAATCAGATTCCGTATATTCTGCATACGGCTGTCAAGCGAAGAACTGATTTCAGCACAATCTGTCAGTTCATGTGACAGTTTTTCCAGCATCTCTGAAGAAATATTTTTCTTATATCTCAACTTATGCTCAAGACTTGCCCAGAAATCCATTGCAATAGTTCTCAGCTGTACCTCCACCTTTACATCCTTTTTCTCATTTTCCAGAAAAATAGGTACGGATACTATCAGGTGAAGACTGCGGTAACCGGTAGGCTTTGGATTCTTGATATAATCCTTCCTTCTGATCAGTGTAATATCATCCTGCTGCAAAAGACAGTCAGCAAGACGGTAAATATCATCAACAAAGGAGCAGACAACTCTTACACCGGCAATATCATTAATATTTTCTTCGATCGAACTCAGATCTCTCGGCAGCTTTTTACGTATCACTTTCCTTATAATACTGTCGTAATCCTTGACTCTGGAATGAATAGATTCAATTGGATTACCGTCATATTTAAGTGAAAACTGTTCATTCAATACCTTGAATTTTGTTTCGATTTCCATGATCGCACATGAATAATTAGCAAAAAACTGTTCTACAGGATACAAACTGTCCTCTATCAAATCCAGAAACATTTCTTCGTTCAAATTCATATCCTGTGTAAATTTAACAAGTTCCTTAGCCATTTTTCCCGCAGAATCCATAAGCTGTTCATTATTCATTTTTACGTCCCTCCTTGTCGGCGAAAGCTGTTTTTATTCGATCTTAATACTAAGTATCCGATAGAATGTTTTAATATCGTTGGCATTAAATTCCGCATAACTTCGTTATCATCCTTGCTTGGCTTAAAACGCCTTACTGCCAAAATTCATACTGCTGTATCCGAAAAAATATTATGACATTCATAATTTTTTTCATTATCATCGTATGAGAACATCATATAACATTTTTAACATAAAGTCAACAAAATATGCTTTGATTTTTGTTAAATTTTCTTTAACCTAAATCCGATCAAACAAATCTCCGCTGTCAGCTTTCCTCGCTGCTTTGAATAGCTTTTTATTTTTTGCGGTGATAATTCGGCTTTCCTTTCCATTTTCCGTACATAGCTCAAGCCTGATATTGCCTTTTTCAATTATGGGATGACGCAAAACCCTGCATCCATTTCTTTCTACAGTTTTTCTTACAAAAGCAATATAAGAAAATTTCTCGTCTTCATACGGTACATCTGCATCTTTCAGCAGCTTATGCAGCTTGCTTCTCTGCACTCTTGCAGTAAAATGACACCAGTCGTTTTCTCCCAGAGTACATTGTCCATCCATTACACACGGAGCAGCAATATGTGCCCCTCTTAACAAAAGCATATCCCGTATCCGCCTGAGCTGTAAAAATGCTTCAGGTGTTCCCGGTTCTACAATCAGTAATAAACGGTCCGTATGTTCCCATAGGTTTTGTACCGTATTTTGTCTTTGCTGTTCCGTCATCTCATTCAGCACATACGACGACAGCACAATGTCCGCCCTCTGGTCAATCCCTTGCTGCAAATCACAATCAATCCATCTTGACTGTTTGAGCACACTATCCTTCATACCTTCGGTAAACGATCGTCCAAGTATACGCATTTCTCTCTCTCGTTCAAAGCAGGTTATTCCACACAGGTTAAGTAATTCAGCCGCTGCAAATGTTCCTGCTCCGGTTCCGGCTCCCACATCCATAAGGCTGTATGTTTCCGTCATAGGTATACATTCCAGTGTATGATACAATGCGCTGTACACTGATGCATATGTAGCTGGCATACGAACAGCCGCATATACAGTCGCTTCTATTCTATCAACAACCAGCCTTTCACCTTTGCCGCTATGCTGCTTATACTTTTGGGTGATTGAACGGGATATTTCTTTGAGCTGATGCAGTGGGTACTGCGATACAGCTGTTTCGGTCAAAGATCTGATTTCATAAGGAATTTCCATTTACAAATCTCCTCATCACACAGTCAATTCTCTAAGTTTCGGATCACAGAAAAAAATTGCGCCCGAAATAATCAAGCGCAAAATCAAACACGGACAATACCGTTGGTGGGGGAGGGCGGATTCGAACCACCGAAGCCGAAGCAACAGATTTACAGTCTGCCCCATTTGACCGCTCTGGAACTCCCCCAT
>CACZPV010000084.1 GCA_902783065.1 uncultured Ruminococcus sp. | reverse complement strand
TTATTTTGTTAAATATTCCGAAACTGAGAACAATGTGTTGATTATTGGATTTAAATCAGTTAATATATAAGAAGTAAAATATCTGTTGCGAGTAACAGAAATGATGGAGGTTATTATTATGGCACAGAATCCGGTCGTTACGATTACCATGCAGAATGGTGAAGTTATCAAGGCAGAACTTTATCCTCAGATTGCACCCAATACCGTTAATAATTTTATCAGTCTGATTAATAAGGGCTTTTATAACGGACTTACTTTTCACAGAGTGATTTATAATTTTATGCTGCAGGGCGGATGCCCCACCGGAACCGGAACGGGCGGTCCCGGTTATCATATTAAGGGCGAGTTTTCTCATAATGGTTTCCGGAACTATCTCAAACATACAGAAGGCGTTCTTTCTATGGCAAGAACAATGATACCGGACTCTGCCGGTTCACAGTTTTTCATTATGCATAAGGCTGCTCCTCATCTTGACGGAGAATATGCTGCTTTCGGTAAGGTGACAGAAGGCATGGATGTTGTTAATGCTATTGCAGAATGTGATACAGACATGATGGATAAGCCTCTCGATCCGCAGATAATGCAGACAGTTACGGTAAAAACATTTGGTGTTGTTTATCCCGAACCTGAAAAGGTATGATTTCCTTATCAGGAAAAGCTTTTTACAATTGATTTCTGACAACTGCCTGAAAAATTCAGCCGGTTGAATCCTGCCGCTTCGAACTGACCGGAGTGGCAATCAAAAACTGCAATATCTGACGGAAGGGATAGAATGGATTTTATTTTACTTGCAGTGATAATTGTACTGCTGATCGGAGCAAGGCCTTTTATTAGAAAATACAATGAACACTATATTGCAAGAGAGCAAACACTTAGTATTAACGGATTTTTTGTACTCATTGTTTTTATGAGGCATTTTCAGCAATACATCAGTTTTTCC
Source organism: uncultured Ruminococcus sp. (assembly GCA_902783065.1). Classification (GTDB taxonomy): domain Bacteria; phylum Bacillota; class Clostridia; order Oscillospirales; family Acutalibacteraceae; genus UBA1213. The sequence goes on along the minus strand of CACZPV010000084.1, from coordinate 9,744 downwards.
GAATTTGATTTTATTTATATGAGTTTTAATAATTGGCTCAGTCAGTTGATTGTTGTACCTTTTTTGTTCTACTCCGGTTACGGCATTATGACATCTGTGGAACGCAAAGGAGATGATTATGTCACATCACTGATGACAAAGCGTTTTCCGCGTCTGTTTTTGCATTTTGCAATGGCAGTTGCACTTTTTCTGATTACGGATCTTTGTATGAACAAGCAATATACAATAGATAAAATTCTGCTTTCTTTTATTGGTTGGGAAAGTATCGGAAACAGCAATTGGTATATATTTGATACTCTCATTTTGTATATTCTTACTTTTATCAGTTTTAAACTATGCAAAAAAGATCACAATGCTGCACTCGTAGCAATGTTTGTTCTGACAGCCGGATATATTTCGTTTATGTCTGTATTCAAGCCGGGATATTGGTATAATACCTGTATTATGTTCCCTGTGGGAATGATATATGCCAAGGTTGGAGAAAGATTCTTCAATGTAATGAAAAAATCATGGATCATATACTTAGTTTTATTTGCATCATCAATTATTCTGGTGATGTATTGTGCTGCCGAAAGATTTTTCTTTTTGTACTATGAGTTTTTTGTTATTGCTTTTATGATGGTGGTTCTTCTGTTAACAATGAAACTGAAGATCGGAAACCCGATTCTTAAGTTTTTAGGCAAGTATGTATTTGAAATTTATATTTTGCAGAGGATTCCTATGCTGATTCTGAAAGAAGCTGCCATGGATAAATATGTCTATATCGGAGTTTGTTTTGCAATTACATTAGCTGCTTCTATCGTATTCCGTTTTCTTACGGATAAAACAGATCGTTTGTTTGACAGGCAAAAAGCTGTAAAATCTGTTGATATGTCCGGCGATAGCAGCACACCATAAATATTTAAGTTTTTGTTAAAGACTGATATGCTATTTGCCGCCGCACCCCAAGACAAATATTTTGGAGGGCAGCGGCAAATTTTTAATAAATCTATAATCAGATCATGCTGATACCTTTTAGAAGTCTGAAATAGATTGATAAATTCATTTTGATAATAGCTTTGTATATGATAATAAAAATATTTTTTGCGCTGATTAAAAGTTTTTAAATAAAAAGTATTGATAAAAAAATATCAAAGTGCTATACTTCATCTATGGCATTTAACGTTTCTCGTCATGGCTTTTTGAGGTGAGTTCTTTGTTCGCTGCATATGCATAAGATTTTTGTACGAGTCATCGTTTAACAAGAAAAGGGAGTGAAGTATGTTACAGGTTAAAAATATTAAAAAGGAATACGTTACAGGAGAATTTGTACAGACGGCACTGGATGATGTCAGTCTGAATTTCCGGGATAACGAATTTGTTGCCATTCTTGGTCCCAGCGGATCAGGTAAAACAACCCTTCTGAATATTGTGGGTGGACTTGACCGCTATGACAGCGGTGATCTGATCATTAACGATATTTCCACTAAAAAATATAAAGACAGGGATTGGGACGCCTATCGCAATCATACAATTGGTTTTGTATTTCAGAGCTATAACCTGATTCCGCATCAAAGTATTCTGTCCAACGTGGAATTAGCGCTGACCATTTCCGGTGTGTCAAAATCAGAACGCAGACAAAGAGCAATCGATGCATTAGAAAAAGTCGGACTGAAAGACCATAAGCATAAACGTCCCAACCAGCTTTCCGGCGGTCAGATGCAGCGTGTTGCAATTGCCAGGGCATTGGTAAATAATCCGGATATTCTGTTGGCAGACGAACCAACAGGTGCGCTTGACAGCGATACCAGTGTTCAGGTCATGGATATGCTGAAAGAGGTTGCTAAGGACAGACTGGTTATTATGGTAACACATAACCCCGAACTGGCAGAGCAGTATGCCACAAGAATTGTCCGATTGAAAGACGGCAAAATAATTTCGGACAGCCATCCGTTGGAAATGAGTGAAAAAGAAAATAACAAACCTGAACATAAAAAAATGGGCAGAACTTCCATGTCTTTTTTAACTTCATTGGCGTTGAGTTTTAATAACCTTCGTACAAAAATGGGACGTACATTTCTGACTGCGTTTGCCGGCTCAATTGGTATTATTGGTATTGCGCTGATTCTTTCAATTTCTAACGGTGTTAATACGTATATTACAGATATTCAGCGTGATGCTATGGCATCATACCCTATCACCATTGATGCTCAAAGCATTGATCTTTCCAGTCTGATGGAAATGTCAAATGAAAGTGCCAAAGAAGAAATTGACCATGATAAAAAAGCAGTTTATTCGGATGGAAGACGGCTGGAAGGCTTTTCGGATTTTACGTCCAGCATCACAAAGAATAATCTGACAAAATTCAAGCAATATCTCGATAATCCAAAAAGCGATATTCATGAATATGTGGGAGCAAACGGTATTGTTTACAGCTATGCCACAAAATTTGATGCCTTTGGCTTTGACCCGCAGGATCAGCTTGTCAATATGGACGGAAGTACTCTGAACGATGAAATAGCATCATCTTTTGGTGTTAATGCTTCTGCTGTCAGCGGAAGTATGTCCGGAGGCGGCATGACTGCTTTCTCATCTGCCATGACATCAAAGTATAACCGTAATAATCTTTCTCAGATCATGCCTGGTACGGGTGATGATAGCGTAAGTCCTGCTGTTAAGGAAAACTATGAATTGGTTTATGGTAAGTATCCGCAAAATTATGATGAAATCGTTATGGTTCTGGATGAAAACAACGAAATATCACTTCTTACACTTTATAAAATGGGTATGCTTCCGGCAGCGGATTATAAAGATATGCTGAAAAAAATCAGCAACGGAGAAAAGGTTGAAATTGCAACTGAAAGCTGGAGTTATCAGGATATCTGTAAAAAGGAGCTTTTTCTCCTTCCCGCAAGCGACAGCTATGTAAAAGGATCGAATGGGCTTTATTCAAAAGTAACAGAACCTGAAGAACTTGCAGAAATTGTCAGAGAAAAATCAGTCAAACTCAAAATCACAGGTATCATCAGACCAATAGAGGGAAATGAAACAAGACTGATTACAACTGATCTCGGCTATACCAAATCATTAACTGATTATTTGATTTCATATGCAGAAAACAGTGATATTGTAAAGGCACAGAGAGCTGATGAAACGAAAAATATTCTTAACGGTATGAGCTTCAGCCCCAAAAATGATGACGAGAAAATTAATGATGTACTGCAATATTTCAAGAATATGGGTGTATCTGAAAAAGCTAAACTCATTAAAACCTTTATGAGCGCCGCAGGCACACAAGAAAATGCAAAAACAAGCCAGATTGTACAGCAAATGGCAAAACTCACCGAAACACAGCTTGCCGAACAATTTGACAATTATCTTTCCTCAGCAAGCGATAAAGTACTGCTGACCATGTATGACAGTTATATTTCTCCCGGTGAGCTTGATGATAACCTTAACGCTTTTGGTATTGTCAGTGTTGATGCACCGTCATCAATTGCCATTTATGCTGACAGTTTTGAAAATAAGGATAATATTTCGGCATGTATAGAACATTACAATGAAAAAGCAGAAGAAAATGATAAGATTACTTATACAGATTATGTGGGACTTCTGATGTCTTCTGTAACAACAATCGTAAATGTAATCTCCTATGTATTAATTGCATTTGTTGCTGTTTCACTGATTGTTTCCTCTATTATGATAGGAATTATTACCTATATTTCTGTACTGGAGAGAACGAAAGAAATCGGTATTCTTCGTGCCATTGGTGCATCCAAGAGAAATATTTCACAGGTATTCAATGCTGAAACATTTATCATCGGACTATTCTCCGGAATAATTGGTATTGCAGTCACACTGATGATTTTGCTGCCCGGCAATATGATAATTCATTCACTGGCGGGAACCGATGATATCAGCGCATCGCTTCCGGTAGTCAGTGCTTTCATACTGATTGCACTGAGCATCGTATTAACATTAATCGGAGGTCTGATCCCGGCTAAAAAAGCTGCAAAGCAAGACCCTGTCAAAGCTCTCAGAACGGAATAATACTATTATCACGGACAATATTACGGCATCTGCCCGACACTCTGAATGAACCCGTCAGGGAGGAAGTTTTCTGAATATTATTGTCAAAATGTAAAACACCGCCATTAACCAGGCGGTGTTTTATTTTTGTAGTGATGAGGTGTCATACCATATTTATCTCTGAATGCTCTTGTGAAATAAGACAGATTATTAAATCCACAGGCAAAGGCGATTTCTGATACAGCCGCATTTTCTTCCGTAAGTTTTTTTGCTGCTGTTTCCAGACGATAATTGATCAGATATTTATTGAACGGGCTTCCTGTAAGCTGGCGGAACATTTTGGAAAAGTGACTTGCGGAAAAATTTGATATTGAAGCCGCCCTTTCAACTGTGATTTCTTCTGCATAATGCTCCCGGATATAATCAAGAGATTTCTTGAGTTTATCATAAAGATTTCTTTGCTGCTGATCCTTTTGACTTTCAGGCTCAACTGAGGAGCTTAAATAATGCATAACAGCAAATAAACATGATTTAATCATCAGTTCCTGTCTGTCTTTTCCGCTGAGAGTAATCTCAGCAAGCCGCCTGATATATGGGGATATACTTATATTTAGAGCATCATTTATTGGCAGGTGTTTTGGTATTATAAATTCCCCCGTATATATCGGATGTAAATAATTATCAGCGCATACATCATTATTGCCATATAGCAGTGACAAGCGAAAAAGTATATTGAAATAATGTGCCTTCCGGTTTCCATCCTGTTTGATACAGTGAATCAGCTGCGGCTGAATAAGCGCAATATCTCCTTCATTCAGAATATAATCTTTATTTTGTATTCCAACAATCATGGAGCCTTTTGTAACACGGATAATTTCCATTTCGTCATGCCAGTGAAGCGGAAAACCTGACAGCCATTCAGGAAGTCTGCCTCCGTATACGGTATATGGAAAGCTTTGCTTTCCATGTTGTTTTGTTTCATGAATAGCAGACATTGTTTCAACTCCCTCCGGTAAACGTTTTATGTTAACAGTATGTCAGCTTTGCTGATTCAGGTATTTATAATCGTTTTGTGTTAAAACTGCAATTGAAATCTATTAGTATTATATGACAAAAAAATCTATAATACAAGTATAACCAGATGACGGAGAGCCGCCGGAGCCGGAACACATTTTCCCCCCAGTCCCCTTTCCCCAAAAACTAAAACTTTGTTTAGTGAAAACAGCAAAAAGTTTTATCAACAATAGCAGACGACTGAAATAATGATTTTAGCCTGATTGGTTGTGGGTATTAAATCGACAGCGGCAGCATTCCGCCATTTTATTCCGTTTATGTTGTTTCAAATCTGCTCATATGAATATTTTCACCGGAACGAGGTGATTGGTGTGAAAAAAATGAAGCTTTTTGATCTTGCATGGCCAATTTTTATGGAAACGGCTCTTTTCATGCTTCTCGGTTTTGTCGATGTTTTTATTATGAGCAAATATGACGATCTTGCAGCTTCGTCTGTTAATACAGCTAATCAGGCTGTGTCTATTGTAACGATTGTTTTCACAGTTATCTCCGGGGCGAGTGCTGTTCTGATTTCGCAGTATCTTGGAGCCGGCAAACGAGAAAAGGCGTCCGGAATTGCTGCAATTTCCATTTTTGTGAATTTTGTCAGCGGAATAATTATCAGTGCCGTATTTCTTGTTTTTAATCAGCCCATTCTTAGTCTGATTGGTGCTGAAGGTGCTGTTATGAAATTTGCTTCGCAGTATCTCTCGATTGTCGGCGGATTTATTTTCTTTCAAGCACATATGAGTGCCGTTTCGGTTATCGTAAGAAACCACGGTCTTACTAAGATAACAATGTACATATCACTTGGAATGAATCTCGCAAATGCGGGACTGGATGCCATATTGGTTCTGGGATTGTTTGGCATGCCGAGAATGGGTGTTGCAGGTGCGGCAATTGCTACAACATTCAGCCGTATTGCAGGTGCAGCTTTTCTGACATTTTTTCTTTTCAAGAAAGTAGAAAGTCCTTCTATCTTTAAAATGCTGCGGCCTTTTCCTAAAAAAGATTTTTCTGACCTGCTGAAGATCGGCATACCGTCTGCACTTGAAAGTTTCCTGTACAATCTTTCTCAACTGGTAATTACCTCTATGGTACTAAACTTTCTCAGCGACACAGAACTGATCACAAAAACATATGTGCAAAATATTTCTATGTTTTTTTATATTTTTGCTGTTGCTATTGGTCAGGCCTCACAGATACTTACAGGACATTATGTCGGTGCCGGACAATACGATACTGCGTACAAGAAAGGCTTTTCTGCGTATTTCCATGCTCTCGGTTTTGCAGTTGTACTTTGTGCGGCAGGGATTGTTTTTCGTTATCCTCTGATGGGAATTTTCACTGATAATCCGGATGTCATAGCGCTTGGAGCCAATATTCTCATTTTTAATATTTTTCTTGAACTTGGAAGAACTACTAATCTCGTTGTAATTGCCAATCTGCGTGGTGCGGGAGATGTTTATTTTCCGACGATCTGTGCAATTTTTTCAATGTGGGTTATCAGTGTTCTCGGTTCCTATTTGTTAGCAGTAGCAATGGGACTGGGAATTTATGGACTGTGGGCAGCAATTGCAGGGGACGAGGTATTTCGTGGAATCCTGATGGTTCTGCGCTGGAAAAGCGGTAAATGGCGCAGAAAAGCAATCACTGAAAAAAACAAAGCGAAACATACATGCGATTAATCTGATACCTTGCGAGAGGGTAGATCCGGAAAAAATATCTTGCCTTTGTGGAAAATTAGATTTAATTAAACTTTCTGCTGTAAAACAGCAGCCCCGATATACCTGATATTCGACACTATAATAGTATTAAGTATTTAACCATAATTGTCAGGAGGTCAGCATATGAATTTATCGGCAATAATACATCGCTCCAACAGCGAATTTTGTTATGCGTTGGATAAAGACCGTGTTGCGGTAACAATCAAAACAGGTAAGGAGGTGGATCATGTTTTTATAATACATGAGGATCCTTTTATCAATCAATTGAGAAGGAAACCCGATTGGTTCGGCAAAAGATCGGAAATGCAGAAATATATGGAACTTGACAGATATATCTTGTGGAGAATTGTTATTTCTCCGCCTTATAAAAGGCTACAATATTATTTTGAAATACAGTCCGGCAATGAATCATATATGCTTTATGAAAGCAAACTGGTAACACCTGATCGTATCAGGGAAACATCAAGACAGTATTTTAAATTTCCATGGCTCAATCCCTCTGATATTATTACCCCGCCTGAATGGGTTCAGAATACAATCTGGTATCAGATTATGCCTGATCGTTTCGCACGAGGCAGCAATTTTAAAAATGACGGTAAATTCAAAGAATGGGCAGACATGATCTCGCCTCATTGGAAAGATCTTTACGGCGGAAATCTGAAAGGCATAACCGAAAAACTGCCGTATCTGAAAAAGCTGGGAATAGGCGGCATTTATATGACTCCTATTTTTTACTCTCCTTCCAATCACAAATATGATACCATAGACTATAGGTGCATTGATCCTGACTTTGGTACGGAAGATGATATGAAGGAGCTTGTACAGCAGGCACATCAATGCGGGATCAGAATTATGATAGATGCTGTATTCAATCATTGCGGCGCCGACTTTTTTGCATGGCAGGATGTAAGGAAAAATGGAAATAATTCTCCCTATTACGATTGGTTTTTCATCAACAGCGACGATTTCAGAAATGATTCTTATTCAACAGAAGACGGAAGATTTTTCTCATTTTCATTCTGGGCAGGTATGCCGAAAATGAACACCAATCATCCGGAAGTGATTCGTTATTTTACCAATCTGTGCTCCTATTGGGCAAAGGAATGGGATATCGATGGTATACGATTTGATGTAGGAGATGAAATATCACATACGTTTGTAAGGGAACTGCACCGTAAACTCAAAACAATTAAATCTGATATTTTTCTGCTCGGGGAAATATGGAATGATTCTCTCGGTTGGGTCACAACCAAAGAATATGATTCGGTTATGAATTATCCTTTTTGCGGCTGTGTCAATGACTTTTTCGCAAACGAACAGCTTAATACAAAAGAGCTTATGTATATGTTGAATTACTGCCATTCAATATATCCGGAACAGGTGACAAAAGTTCTGTTTAATTTCCTTGATACTCATGATACACAAAGAGCAATCGACAACTGTAAAAATGAAGACGTCCTACTTCAGAAGCTGACATTTTTACTGACTATGCCTGGTACCCCCTGTATTTATTATGCAACAGAAATCGCTATGCACGGCAAAGAAACTATGTACAACAGGCAATGTATGCCATGGAGTAAAATCGAAAACGGAGATTATGAGGACATGATTGGTAAGGTATCACAGATAATCTCACTGAGAAACAAATACTCTGAGTTGTCAGATAATGATGTCAGGTTTGTTATTCACGAGGACTCACCCCGTCTGATTGACTACATCCGTTCTGAGAAAATTCATGTCTGTCTGAATGCCGGCGGTCACCCATGTGCTGTCGAACCTACAGGAAAGGTCCTATATTCCAATCTCTATAAAAATAATATTCTTAATACAGATGGTATATTAATTTGCGAGAATTGTTAACAATCGTATGTAGATACAAACTTTTATTGTGCATATAATTGAAATCTATCCTCTGGAATTATACTAATAGTAAATAAATATAGATAAATTAAATTCCTTGTTTTTTTACATTATGCCGAAATTTGAAAATTTATAAATTAAATGTTTTCTTTTAAGTATTTTTGTTGTACAATAGTAACAGATATAAGCATCTTTTTTATCTGCAAAAAAATCCATTCTGTTTTATAGTTGCTGCAGAAACCCCTCCGCATGAATTTCTTCTGCGGAGGGGTCGGTCTTTTTCAATAGACAATTTTTTACTGGTAAAAAATCATTGATCCATATACTTTGTAATTTTCTTTTCAAGACCTGCAGCATCAAGACCAAATTCGGCAAGAAGCCCTACTGCAGGACCGCTGTGTCCGAAAGTATCTTCCACACCTATACGATAAACGGGTACAGGACAGTTCTCTGCTGTTACAGCCGCAACTGCTTCACCCAGTCCTCCGATGATGCTATGCTCCTCTATGGTAATGATTTTTCCGGTTTCCTTAGCAGCCTTGATAATAATATCCTTATCAATCGGTTTGATCGTATGCATATTGATCAGGCGAACACTTTTGCCCTGTTTTTTTAATGCCTTAACCGCTTTCAGCGCTTCGTATACCACCAATCCTGTTGCAATGACAGTAACATCCTCGCCTTCCTCAAGCGTAATGCCCTTGCCAATCTCAAACTTATAATTGTCAGGATCGTTAAAGCTTTCTATTGCCAATCTGCCCAGTCTGATATAAACCGGTCCATTATGTTCATAAGCTGCCTTTGTTGCGGCAATCATTTCGTAATGGTCAGCCGGATTCAGCACTACCATACCCGGAATTGTTCTCATAAGCGCAAGATCCTCACAACACTGGTGCGTAGCACCGTCTTCGCCCACTGTAATACCCGCATGAGATCCGGCAATCTTAACATTCAACTGAGGATAACCCACTGAATTTCTTACCTGCTCATAAGCCCTGCCCGTTACAAACATTGCAAATGAAGCAGCAAAGGGTACTTTTCCGGCAGCTGCCAGACCTGCTGCAACACCGATCATATTGGCTTCTGCTATACCGCA
>CACZPV010000083.1 GCA_902783065.1 uncultured Ruminococcus sp. | reverse complement strand
CGGATTGCACCAGCCTGACCGGTAACACCGCCGCCTGCAACACGGCAAACAACATCGAACTGAGCTTCTGTTCCTGTAAGAACGAGGGGCTGACGAACGATGAGCTTAAGTGTTTCCAGACCGAAATAATCGTCTATATCTCTGTCATTTATGGTTACCTTACCGGTACCCTTGTAAAGTCTTACTCTTGCAACTGAGCTTTTTCTTCTGCCTGTGCCATAGTAAAAAGGTGTCTTATCGTACATAATCTATGCCTCCCCTCTGATTATTCCAAAACGATAGGCTTCTGAGCCTCATGCTTGTGCTCAGCACCCTTGTAAACATGAAGTCTTGTCATAGCCTTTCTGCCGATCGTATTCGCAGGAATCATTCCCTTAACAGCAAGCTCCAAAGCCATTTCAGGTCTGTTTGCCATGAGATTATCATAGCGTACGGACTTCATATGACCGATATAGCCTGTGTGATGGTAGTAGTATTTCTGCTCTAATTTTTTACCTGTAAGTACCATCTTGTCTGCATTAACAACAACAACAAAATCACCGCAGTCTACATGAGGTGTGAATGTAGGTTTATTCTTACCTCTGAGAAGGTCGGCAACCTGTACTGCAAGACGACCGAGTGTTTTACCGGATGCATCAATAACATACCATTTGCGCTCAACCTCGCCTGCCTTAGCCATATAAGTTGACATAGCGTAAATCCTCCCAAAATTCCAAATTTCTATCGGCCTTCTGTTAAAAAGCCGTTGTTCAAGATTTTTGTTTTCAAAAACCTTTTTGTCACAACATAGATAATAACACACCTGACGACCTAAGTCAAGCACTTTTTTCAAAAAATTAATTTTTCGATTATAAATCTCTGTTTTTCTTTCAATATCTTCCGTTTTCTTTTAAATTCTGATTCGTGATTTTTATTTTCAGTTCAGATTTCATAAGATAAAAGGGTATATGCATATCAGGAGTTCTCACTTTGCCGGACGGCGAAACGAGAACTCCTGACGAGCCGATATTTGCATTTTCAGAATCACGGATGCCTCACACTATTGCCAAAGAAATCATTCAAACTGTTCCTGCGGCAATCTCTTTCCTCTGTATCGGAAGAAAATAAAATCTGCAATAAGTCCTATAATAGAAATTCCCACCATCAGTCCGGTCCATTGATCACTGATAACCATTGGTGTGCTCATATCCTCTGTAAGCAAAAAGGCAATCACACCTGCAATAAGAATAATTGCTTCCGCAGCAATACCGATAACCATTTTTTTGAAGAAATGTTTAAGGTCATCAGAAAAAACTTTGATTTCTTTTATCTTATCATCATCAACCGTCCTCTGCTGACTGTTTTGTTTAATTTGTTCATCGTATTCTTTGTACTTATTTCTTGTATAAGGGAGCTGACGGTATTTTTTCCGTATACTGAACAAAGGAATCAGTGTGAATAATGTTATAAGCACACATATAAGATTCAGCAATGCCCATACATTCTCCCCGGTATGATGTCCCCTGACGATTCTGTCACCGGAAACAGGAGTTACAGATTGGTTACCTTTCATAACAGCCTTTTTCGGACTGGCATCACAGAAAATTACAATTCTGCCATTTGTGGATTCGCCGGCACATGTAGACAGCGCTACGACTTTTTTTACAGGAGAATAATCAGTTTTAATACACTTTTCAGCATTTTCACGCAGATAGCTTATAATTTCCTGAACACGCTTGTTTTTAAGATCTGATAAAGCGTACACTTCCGATGAATAGGCATTTGTTCTCAGGCAGGCAAATACTGTAAGATCATATAATCCTTTCGGAGTAATCAGTTCACCCTTACGGTGCGACATAAAATAGCTTTCATCCGAATATTTGTTAACATCGCCGAACATTGCTCCGTTATCCATATGATGACCATAAATAATATTGTAATTGTTCAGAAACTCTCCGTCATTTTCTGAACTGAGATAAATAGAACCCGTAAGTGAACTATTTCCATAAATATCCTTATTAATGTATTCCAGATCATTTTTCCCCTGCATAATCGGATAATCAATATTTGTATCAAATATTGTAACCCATCCAATGGTATCAGGATTAATTTTTTTCAATTCGGAAAAATCGAGTGTTCCGTCTTCTTTCACAGCAGTTGGTTTATACTGCTGCATATCCCACGAAGAAAAAGCATTTTCACCTATTCTGAAATTATCATAAAGCACATAAGCACTGTATATCAGCAAAACCGCAGCAAAAATACCTGTAAGTATTCCCAGTATTCTATCCGCAATTTTTGCAGCGGAACGAAGCTTTTCCATTTATGCCATGCTCCTTCCTTTAAAAAATCCAACAGATTGCATTATTCAAAAATTCTTTTTCAAAGATACCGTTACGTACTCAAACTTCCCACTTGTAAATTATACCTGAATATGAGAAGTCTTAAGTTACAGGTTTGTTCTTCTCATAACAGAAATAACGGTTCCCACAATCTCCTCTTTTGAAACAGCACCGAAATAGCGGCTGTCCTCTGAATTAGTTCTTGAATCCGCCAATACAAAACACTGATTTTCATTCAGCTTCAAAGGGTAGCTAACAAAGCCTTCATAACGAGGTGTTGATTTAAATATATTGTTTTCAATCACATTATTGCCGTTAATTTTCAGTTGTTCGTCATCCGTAATTTCTACGGTATCGCCTCCGACAGCAACAACACGGCATACATATGTTGTATCATTTTTGCGTATTACCACCACATCCTGTGCTTTTGGTTCTTTGTCCAGCCGATAAAAAAGCAGCAGATCACCGCTGTCAATCCGTGGATACATATCATTGTTCGGCGCAGTTGACAGACCAAAGAATACACCAAAAAGTAACCAAATCATTATTACGGCAATAACAGCATGTAAAATAAATAGCTGAGGATAACGCATCGGGCTTCTTTTTTTCTTTGATTTTTCATCACTGCCTGCATTGTCCTGTCGGGAATCATCCGGCTGCTGTATCATAATCTGTTCTGTTTGTGACATATTGCACCTCCGGCTTATACTATTATCAGTGTTTTCTTAAAACGGGTCTGTCTCCGAGAAGTACATATCACCTGTACATCTCGGACACAGACCCGCCCTGAGAAAGGGCGGGAATGTATAAAGTCATGCTTATGCGGCTGCCGTAAGTTCCGGCATCAACCCATGCCGTAAAACATTATTAATTAAAATATGCACAGTGCAAAACGCATCTGTCGTATACAATAAATACCATTATCAGATTACGTCTGTTTTATCCTTTTCATTTCTGTTCCTGCGGGAGAAAATCAGGAAAAACACACCAAATCCAGCCAGTAAAATAAACGGTGCAAATCGAAATACTACACCTGTGGGAGAGATCAATTCAAGTGTATTGGTAAATGCTACCGTATGCGCTGTTGTATCTTTCGTATCGGCTGTAGTAGTCAATTCTGCCGTATTAGACTTAGCAGCATCACCTGTCCATGTAATATTCTTTCCTCCGGCTTTTGCGGCTGAATCTATTGAATACTCAGATTTATATGTCGTACCCTCAACATTATTTGTTTCATATACATCGAGCTTAGTTCCGGCAGGAATACCTATATATTTAACACTTCCGCCGTTTGCAATTGAAGGGATACTGTCCAGACTGCTTGCAGCTGCAGCTGTCGGAGCTGCTGCTGTAACTGTTCCGTTTGTTGTCTGTTTTAAAAGAACATTTCGAGTAACATCATTGTTGGTAAAATCTACATTGAACGGAAACACATGAGAATTATTAGCACTGTCATTAACAAGTGTTTTGCTTACCGTAACATTGTAGGTATAGTACTGGTCAGCCGTAAGTGCCGATGAACCGTCCGGACCGGTTGCTGCCACAAAACCTGTTGTTTTTACCGCATTAGTTACAGTATTCTCTAAAGCGCTTGTACGTCCGTCAATATCATTATCATTCGAAAACAGAACATAACCATAAATCTGGCGTCCGGTTTCTCCATCGTTTTCATCTCTTACATATACATCCAGATAACGTACATCGGAAATTGTTCCGTCTGTTATGCCTGCTGATATTTTATCTGTATTAGTTGTTTCGGTAAAAACATAGCGATAAACACCTGCTGCTGTATAGTTAACATCTGAAAAATCAAAAGAAAAGTTTTTCTTATTGGATGCACCATAAGGAGCTGCAGTAATGTCACTGTTGTTGTAAACCACTGTGGCAGTTTTTACAGCCGGAAGTACACCTGCTTTTGTTTTAACCGATACACTATCAATATCAGTAACCTGTTTACCAGCGCTTCCCGCAGTAAGCGTATAAGTATACGTAATATCAGGCTCTGCAATTGTAGTTTCATCCTGATTATACACAACAAGTTCTTTTTCTAACTGAATTTTCTTATTGAGAGCTGTACCTGCATGAGTTCCGACAACTCCATTTGTCAAAGTTTCATAATCATTTGCAGCAAATACAGCTGCGGATGAAGAAACTGTCAGTATAGCTGCAAGAGCAGCTGCTGATATAATTTTCACTTTCTTAATCTCCATTTTATTAACTCCTTTCATCATCTGACCTTAATGTCAGGATATCAAAATCTGTGGGAACTTTCTTTGGCAGCGTGGGTCAGGGCTGCCTCTGATTTCCCTCCGGAGGGTGATCATGCCGCAAAGCGGCATTGTCATAATGTCCAATGGACACTCACCTCCTCATCCGGTTTTTGCTTCTTTATATTATTTCGCCTTTTGGCGGAATAACCATGTTCCGGCAGGAATCTTACCCGCATCATCCTCGGTCTTTTCATATGTTTCGGACGACTTCTGTGCAATATTCCTGATGCAGATACGGGCAGTCTTACCCCGAATTTCCTGAACACCAATACGGCTGTTATGCCGATACCAAAAATAAATATAATCACAAAAGGTACTGTTTTGCTTTCAAATCCGGTAGGTGCCGGTATAATAATTTCTTCATCACGAAACTCGATCACCCGTCCGGTTCTATCAATAATGAGGTTGCCCTCTGCTGTATAAGACTGATTTTTCACTAAAGTATAGCTGGAAATATCGGAATTATAGATATAAAATTTGTCTTTACTTCCTGTATATGTGCCGGTAACGGAATATCTGACATTTGTATTTCCGTCAGGCAGAATCAGTTTCAGCTTTTCCTGCGGCTGCAATGTAATCATCGTTGGCAATTCATACGGTTCTCTGTCATATTCTCCCGTATATTCATTAATTGTTCCGTTATACTTTTGCATTTCGCCGCTGTAATCAGTAACAGTAAGACGGAAATTAACGGCTTCAGTAGAATAATTCTCGAATGACAAATAAAGCATTGGTTCCCATAAAGCATAAAGCGTATCTTCCGATGTCTTGTCAATTCCGATGATTCCGTCTGCATAATATTTCGGAATATAATTCCCATGATCACTCGATGCATTCCAGCCAAGCAGAAAATACCCGTCATCATTAATAAAATTCTTTCGGTAGCTGCCAAGATCAACAGAATTATTGTTAGGCTGTTTTTCAATCTTAAGCGTCTGGGTTTCATTGTCTACGTTGATCTTATCATTTTCTGCAATACCACCGATGCTGCCGTCAACCCTGCCTCCGTTTGCATTCAGATCAAGCCGGGCGATACTGAGAAGTCGTTCAGTATATTCTCCGTTTTCATCAACCGAACCTCTCGGCACATAATATGCCTGCATATGGATACAATAGTTATTGTCCGCAAGACTTCCGTTCAGCAAAAAGGTTTCACCGGGATCATAAGTAACACCGGGTTCAAGCGGATTATTATGCACATCCACTACTCTCCAGCCTACAAACGCATATTCTTTTACATCATTTTCATCAAGAGTAGGTTCCATCAGGGCAACAACAGGCGATTTATCTCTGTAACGGCCCGGATTTTCAATTTCATGAGCTGATACCGGATCCAGATATACATAGTCATCTTCCTGATCGGAATCGTTTGTTTCAGTAAGCTTTCCGGCAACAGTGGTTCCATCACTGGTTTCCATCACCGGATTGTAAGCAATATAATACTGTCCCTCACGCCGCCAGGACGCTCTGATGCTGACATCCTCGTGCAGTTCATTATTGAAGTTATACGGAGTTGTTGAAGTACTTCCGTCGGGGAGGACTTCATACCAGCCCAGCAGAGTATAGGTATTGGCATCGGTTATAAGCGAGTATCTCTGCTCACTTATATCAGCACGGAACTGTTCAATAGTCATTCCGCTGTCTGCATAGTGATCATAATAATACTGATCCACCTCATCATATCTGATATAAAATGCTTTTCTCAGTTCTGCGGGAATACCGTTACCGTTATTTTCATTGTGGAAGGTGATATTGACATACACATATTCACCCTCATTATCTTCCTTATATTTTCTTTCGAGGTTTTCATATTCTGTTATCTTTGTTCCGTAGGGCCGCCAGTAATAAGTTGAATCCTGTTCATCGCTGGCAAACACACCTCCGTCAGGGTCAACCGTAATCTTAAAATAGATCAGTTCCCATCCTGCATATGCCACCTTATTTGACGAACCCATTTTATCATTAAAGTCAAAAGGCTCACTACCGTTTTTATCCTTGTACCAACCTGTAAAACGGTAGTTGCTTCTTGTGGGCTGATGTATATTGGTAAAATATCCCTTGACAGAAGCTTCAAACGGAATATTGCCGTAAACCTGATTTTCACCGGAGCCGCCGTTAGGATTCAATGTTACGCTGTATACATTTCTTTTAAAGTGTATATACAGGTTAGTATAGTTTCCAACTTTGGCATAGCAGCCGTCACTGTCCTTTTCACCTAACTGAGTCCACGTGATATTATCCTTACTATACTCACAGGCGGTAAATCCGTTGTATTTATCAGTTATACTGAAAGTCGCATTTGAGCTTGTTGCAGCATCATTGGCAAGACTATAGGTATTGGAGATTACATCATTTTCAATATCCTGTTTATAGAAATAAACGTGGGTAGTATTGTTGCTGCTCGGGGATGAACCGTAAAACGCTTTAGTCATCGAGCCATCCGAAAGTAGAAATGCATCAAGGAAGGTTGTTCTCGATCCGTCATTTGAACTTCCGCTGTAACTGTCTTTCCAGTCATATTCCGAAGGCCACGTATATCCGTTCTGGTTTAATGTCTGACCATACAGACCTGTAAACACTTTATACAAATGCCACCCATAGCTCTTACTGCTGCTTCTTGTATACCTTGTTCCATCATATACATAAGTCTGTCCATCCTTGGTATATTTCCATTCATACACTGTGGATGTTGTTCTGGTCAATGCAACATGACCCCCGTTGCCGTCAACAGCATATTTTACCTGAGAATCAGATTCATCTTCTTCATCCGCTTCTGTATAAACATACGGTGCACTATTTCCGGTGCGTATATATCGTGTGCCTGTATAAGCTGTACCGGTTGTACTCCTGGCATACCTTGTTCCTGTATAAGTAGTGTTATTATATTTCCACGTATACTGGCTGTAACGGGTCAATTGAACATACTCGCCGTCAACAAGACCATATTTGTAATTACTGGTACTAGTTGATGGAGAAGATGGAGAATAGGTGTACTGAGTGTTCCATACAAATACCTGAGTACTGTTCCCTCTTGTAAGCTGTATATATTCACCGTCTACATTACCATACTGCGGAGTTGTATTTCCGGTTGTAGCAGTATATGAATAATCAGATGTATACGTATTAAAATTCATAGTGACCAGATTGCGGTCGTAATAAACATTGACGATCGTACTGCCGTCTGATTTGATTTTTCCGTCATTATTGATTTCAAGCGACTGATTGCGGGCAAAACCCTCATAAGTCCTATTGAAACCGGAATAATCCTGAAGAATACGTGTAGTGGTAAGCACAGTTCCCGGTTCACCGGACAGTGTAACGCTTTCCTCATAATCATAGCTTTTCTTAACAGCATTTTTATCGTCATTTACCGACTGCTTCCAATAGATCATAGTGTATACGGCACTTTCAACTTCTCTCCAGTGTGCATAAAGAGTAATACTTTTATCAAGCGTCAGCTTACCGTTTGTGCTGCCGCTCAACATGCTCATCAAATTATTATCGCCAAGATCCTTATTCTCGTTAAGAACATTTCCCTGACTGTCTGTCACTTGTATTCCGCCTGTTTTATCGGTAAACCATCCAAGGAAATCGTATCCGTTTCTTTCCGTTGGGGACAGCTTTGAAATTGACTCTCCCTGTATTACAAATTCGGACGGAACATAGGAGGCGCCTGAACCGTTTCCGGCAAAATAGATCCATCTTGCGTGTTTAAATACAGGATAAAGATCAATCTCTCTTGCTTCCGTATTATCTTTAACCAAAGGAATTGTTGTAGGAATTTCAGTTCCGTTCGGCTGTACTGTGATATAATCAGTACCGTTATATCTCCACCCCATAAAAACAATGTCATTTACTGCATAGGACGGAGCACGTACATCACTGATCTTGAGACTGGCGGTATCTGCGCCGCCGAATGCGACCAGTCTTCTTGTAAGAATATTTACAGAATCGGGTATAAAACTCGTAGGATCGTCTATATCGTACTGTTCTCTTTCATGAAAGGAAATAAAATGATAATCTGTATAAATTGGTGCTAAATAATATATTCTGTCTTCACTATCATTAAAAGTAATCGTCTGACCCGCATCCACTCGTTCCGGTGATTCTCCCCATGAATAGGAAACATAGGTTTCATCACCGATTTTTTCCTCACCGAGGTAATCAACAATATACCAGCCGTAAAATTTTGTGCTGATTATATTCGGAGGAATCGGAACCGGTTCAAGCTTATCACCGCTTTTTATAATCTGTTCATGTACAACATCTCCGGCTTTGTTTTTAATATCATAAAGCTTTGCCGTATACACTCCCGGATTTCCTACAGGATCAGACTCTGTATATTCATAATTGATATATTTATAAATTCTTCTGGGAGTCACTATCTCATCATCCGTTTCATGCTTCCTGATAACATATGTCGAGAAGCTTTCAGCGCGGAATGTCACGGAATCTCCTGTCTTTTTGGTTTCTTCAACCTTTTCCGGTTCCCCGCCGTCAGGGATATGATAAACTTCAAGCTGCGTTTCACTTTCGATAGCCTTTTTTATCTCAGGTGTTATGATACTTACTTCCAGAGCGCCGTTTTCAGGCTGTACTTCTCTTTTATCTCCATCGAAAAGTGTTATATCAAAGGCAGCGTATACCTTTCCGATTTCTTCATCTGTTTCAACGGGATAAGCTTTTGCCTGTACGTTATCCGTAAGCTGACCTTTCAGCGTAATTTCGATCCCACTTCCCACATAAGGCACAGTATAGGTCCCGTCTGTATAAACTTCCACATTCATAACCGATTCTGCGTGAATTACCATACTGACCAAAAAGCATACAACAACTGTAAAAAACACGATCAGTGACAACATCACAGTCACAGAACGGGCACGAAAATGTACTGCGGAAATATTCAATTTTACAAGCCCCTTCTTCATAGTCCTCATCCTTCTCACATTGATCCTGCCTGCAGTCAAAACTGCCGACCTTCTTAGTATATTAACGTACTTCGATCGTTATGCCTGAGCAACGCAATTAAATACGACTAACTGTTTGCTTCATTTACCCTAATTTTCCCTTTTTTCCTGACCCAAAATCATTAATTTTCTGTCAAAACTGTCAAAAAAATTACGCAAAAGTGTTGTTATCAATGCTTATATACTTTAATATTTGGGTTCAGCATTATTTCATAGTATTTCTATTCACTAATATAATTATATCACAATTTCTCAGTAACTCAACGTTATTCCAAAAATTACTGAATTTTTTACGTTTTATATTATTTTAATCATCCAAAGAGAAAAATATTTTATATAATTTTTATTTCATTGTCAGCCTTTTATGGTATTTCATGGAATTTTCTGCTATAATTAAAAAACAAACACATACAATGACATACAATAAAATGAGCAATCTCACTTTATCATTAATTCAGTAGGGTTATTTACAATTTCGCCGTCAAGTAGTATAATGAACACAAATACTAAAGCCAATGCTGTTATAGCCTATCGTAATAGCCAATTGTAAAATGACAAAGGATTTGTGCCGCCCGATAAATCGAAAGCAGTCGTTTTCGACGCTGGACGCAGAGAAAATGACTGATGAAATCGGTCAATATATAGTAAGATCAAACAGCTTATAAACCGTATGAACAATGAATTTTACAATCAGCTGATGGCTTATCTGGAATAAGGAGAATTGCCATGTCGGAAATTATTGTAAATCATCAGGATCTCATATATTTACTTTACTGTTCTGTTAATGATTGTACACCTGACGCATCATTTACAGAAAAAGCTGATTTTACAGCTTTGCTTAAAGCATGTACTGCACATAAAATCAGTGCATTCGCAGACAAAGCTGTGCAGCAAAGCGGTGCGGATGAAACAATAAAGAATGCTTTTCAAAAAGAAAAACTAAATGCTATAAGGATCAATATTCTGTTTTTCTCAGAAACAGAGAAAATCACCAAAGAACTGGAAAACAACGGAATCTGGTATATGCACATAAAAGGAAAAACTATAGCACAGTACTATCCCGAAAGTCTTTTAAGACAGACAGGAGATGTAGACATTCTTTTCGATGCTGGCACCGCGGATAAGGTTATGAATATTATGACAAAAATGGGCTATCATACAGATCACTTCGGCAAATCTCATCATGATACTTATGAAAAGCCCCCCTTTTTCACTATAGAAATGCACCGGACACTTTTCTCCGCTCTTTCGCAACAAAATCATGAATATTACAATGATGTAAAAGATAAGCTTCTTCCTGTTGATGGAAAAAAATTTGAGTACAAATTCCGTGATGATGATCTGTATATTTATTATATTGCCCATGGCATAAATCATCTTCGACACAATGGTACAGGTATACGAACGCTGCTGGATATTTATTTTATGCTTCAAAAAGCAAATCTTGATTTCACCTATATTGATAAAGAACTTTCCGTACTTGGAATCGCCGAAGAAGAAATGATACTCCGCTCGCTTGCACAAAAGCTTTTTTCTCCGGAAAACGGAGGAGATACGGATACACTCGACGAAAACGAAAAAAAAATGCTGGATTCACTCATACGTTTCGGTGTATACGGTACAATAGAGAATAAAATCAGAAAAAATTTCAAAACTATTTCTATGCCAAAAGTAAACACCCGCTCAAAAATCAAATATGTTTTATGGAGAATTTTTTCTGTTCCCGAAGAATATAGCATTCGTACACCAAAACTTTATAAGCACCGGATAACGAAACCTCTTATCTTTTTTGTAAGAGTTCATAACGGATTAACTGTCCGCAGAAAAAAAATCATCAGCGAATGGAAAACCCTAAGAAGGATGAAGTAATTTCTG
>CACZPV010000082.1 GCA_902783065.1 uncultured Ruminococcus sp. | reverse complement strand
TTGTAACTATTCAGTCCCCCTGAGTTTTTCAAGAAATAATACCGATTTTTTTGTATAAACATTCATTTTCTTCAGTTTAATGCAACGATTTATGGGATTTTATTCAATAATTTCTCTGATTGTAATTGTATATCACTGAATTATAGAGGGGACTGAATAGTTACCATTCTTTTATAATAACCGCTTGTAATCAGGGTCAGTATTTTATCTCCCGAAACTTCTGCATTACCGCCAAAGTACAATACCATAGGTGCATTGTAGTCTTTATCTTTTATCATCCAGCCCGAAATCTTTCCGATGCCGCTTTCAAATTGAATCTTTTCGGTATAGCAGCCATCAATCTCTCCTGCTGCAAGAATTTTGTCGGCGCTTTCGCTTTTATGAGGATAAAACATTGCATATGCAGCCAATATTGTGAACAGCACATATGTCAACATAATAACAGTCAATATGATCTCAATTGTCTTTATTATGATCTTTGCCGCCTTAGGTGCTTTTTGGGTGAGTTTTGCTGTAGTAAGATACATCAAAAACATTATTACTGTCATTATTAGCAGAAATATTACCGCATCCCTTCCCCATACTGAAAACAGCATCCACGTAAGGGTACTGATACATGAAAACATGGCAGCATAAAGCACAGTATTCCGGATTTTGATTTTCATTTTTCACACCCTTTATTCTGAAATAAACCTGAATCCATGAAGTTGACTTAATGGAAAAGAAAAGACCTTCCGGGTTTCACGGATTCGGATAAAATTTAACCGCAGGAATTAAAACTCCCTTTCTGATGATGAATCGGAAAGGGAATCGTACTTGCTTATTCAACCGAAAGAATAAAATAATAAATTGGCTGTCCGCCGTTAATCAGCGAAATTTCTACACTGCCGCCGGTTTTAGCCTCAATTGCTTCCATAGCGCTGTTGGCTTGTTCTTCGGTAATGTCATTGCCATAAATCAGACTCAGGTAAGAAGTATCTCTTGTGACCATTTCTTTTGCCAGTTTTACAACGGCTTTTACGGGATCTTTTTCTTTGCCTGTCAGTTTTCCGTTGTTGAGAGTAATAATGTCGCCTTCTTTAATTTTAGTAAGTCCGAACTCGCTGTTCCTTGCCGCATAGGTTACCTGACCTGTAGATACATTAGCAAGGGCAGCTGTCATGAATTCTTTATTGAGATCAGCTGTAGAATCTGCTGCATAAGAGAGCATAGCAACCAATCCCTGCGGAATGGTTTTCGATGGAATAATTATAACTTCCCTGTCGCTGACAAGCGGAATTACCTGTTCAGCAGCAAGAATAATGTTTTTGTTATTCGGCAAAACAAACACTGTTTTGGCGGGGGTTGCCATAACTGCCTCGTAGATGTCTTCAGTACTGGGGTTCATACTCTGACCACCGCTTACAACATGGTCACAGCCAAGATCTTTGAATACACTTACAAGACCTTCGCCGCTGGCTACAGCGACAAAACCGGCTTCCTTTTCAGGCTCGGCAGGCTGCATTTCCTGTTGTTTTTGTCTTTTGGCTTCTGCGGCAGCTTTTTCCTTTTCATACTGTTCAGCAGCTTTTCTATGCTGTTCCTTCATATTTTCAATTTTTACGGTAAGCAGCTGACCGAACGCCAGACCAGCTTCAAGAGCATTTCCCGGATTCTCAGTATGAACGTGTACCTTGATAATGTCCTCGTCTTCTGCGACCACAACACAGTCGCCGATTGTTTCAAGGAACGATTTAAGTTCGAGAGGGCTTTTTGACAGATCATCAGCCTTTCCCACAATAAACTCGGTACAGTAAGTGTAGGTGATATCAGCATCAAATTCGGCAGCAGCATTTCTGAAAAATTCCTTGCTTGCATCGATCTGAGCCTGAATACCGGTGCTCTGCACTTCTTCCTCAGGTTCGGCTGCACTGATAATTTCTCCGTCCCTGAAAAGCGAAAGCATACCGTCAAGAATCATACAAAGTCCCATACCGCCGGCATCTACCACACCTGCCTTTTTAAGAACAGGCAGCATTTCAGGTGTTTTATCAAGCGCATCATGTGCTGCACTGCAAAGAGCGTTGAACACCACTACAGGATTGCTGTCGATCTCAGCTGCACTTCTTCCGGCATCAAATGCCATTCTTGCAACCGTAAGAATAGTTCCTTCCGTTGGGTTCATAACAGCTTTATATGCCATCTCTACGCCTACATGGAAAGCTGAAACAAAAGATTTGCCGTCAACTTCGGTCTTATCTTTCAGTCCGTTTGCAATCCCTCTGAATAAAAGCGACAGAATAACACCCGAGTTTCCTCTGGCGCCTTTCAGCATAGCGGAAGCTGCAGCAGAAGCAACTTCTGAGATACTTTTGGAATCATTTTCTTCCAGAGCAGCCGCAGCCGCAGCAATTGTCATGGACATATTCGTGCCGGTATCTCCGTCGGGAACTGGAAAAATGTTCAGCGCATTAATCTCCTGTCTGTGGGATGTTATGTTATTTGCACCCGAAATAAGTGCGTTTTTGTAGCCGGATCCGTTTATCATTTGTAATAGCACTTCCTTAAAATTTGATGAATTTGTTAATGTGTTTTACTCCGGAGGGTTCCGGAGTATAGGGGATTATCTGATTTCCACAATAAGCTTCATGGCTGTTCTTTCAACACCGTTGATCTCAATGCTGGTGAAAGCAGGTATACATACAAGATCAATACCCATCGGGGCAAGGTAACCTCTTGCCACGGCAACGGATTTCAGTGCCTGATTAGTGGCACCGGCACCTACTGCCTGAACCTCAACACATCCGTAATCCCTTATCACACCTGCTATTGCACCCGCAACAGAGTTGGGCGACGACTTAGACGAAACCTTAAGAATCTCCATTTCCATTTTCCTCCTTCTTAAAATTATTTCTAGTCGATTGTAAAACTCTGAAAATGTTCTACCCATGCGGTTTTTAATATCATGTATTTTACAATTTTTCTCCGCTGTGATCCGCC
>CACZPV010000081.1 GCA_902783065.1 uncultured Ruminococcus sp. | reverse complement strand
CCAGCAGCACCCCAGCCACAGCAGCAGAGACCCGTACCGCAGCAGCAAAGACCTGCTTCAACTGCACAATCGTCTGGTCGTGCCGGTGGCAGACAGTGGAATACTACTCCTCCTCAGGATGCTCAGCGTAAGAAGGGGCAGTTTGATGAAGAGTCGTATGTAAATGATCTTAAGACGAGAATTGCTCAGGATAAGAGTATTTCACAGCAGCAAGCACAGCAATATAATGATTTCAGTAATGTAGATGATGCACCGAGTGCGCCGATGAAGTTTGACGGTAAAGAAATCAGAGGAACAAATGTCAGCGTTATAAAACCACCGACAGCTCCTAAAGGCAGTCTTATGCTCCCGATTATTGTCGTGGCGGCGTTGGTTATTGCTATGATTGTGATTGTATTTTTCATGTTCAAGGGCGGTGATGAGAATACCGAAAGCCAGACTTCATCTCAGACCAGTACTTCCTCTGCGGCAGCTTCGGCAGGTTCCACTTCCGGAGAAACGGTTATCAAGCTTAAAAAACCGGATAAATGGGGAAGTGATATTAATGCATATGTTTATGGCGGTGGTGCAGAGAACGCTGCCTGGCCCGGAGAAAAAATGACCAAGGAATCTGACGGAACATATTCGTATAAAGTTCCTTCGAATATCAGCAATCCGGTGGTTATCTTTAATGATGGAAAATCACAATACCCGACTCAGAACAAACCCGGACTCAGTGTGGTTGACGGAAAAACCTATGATATTGATGAAGAAGCAAAGAATGCAGCTAAAAGCTAAGGAAAAGGTTATTGATCGTTGACTGCGGATTAAAACTTATGAGTTTTAATCCGACATTGGACAAGGTTTTATTGAGAATTACAATTATCTGATGGTGAAAACAATAGGGAGAATATTTGATGCGATCCGCATAGAAAAAGAAAAGTCAGTGAATTTTTGTTATTCACTGGCTTTTCTGTTTTATAAGAAACAAAACGGATTATGGTTATAATACTATTCTTTAAATAAATCTGTAGAAATAATTTGTGATTTTGAAAAGCTCAGAACTGACGTCAATTTAAAACAGGCTGCATTTGAGTTTCGTTTAATGCGTACTCCAAAGCCTGAGGAATAAGTTCAAAATTTGCTACCAAAGAATTTGGCTTTTTGATCGGATCGTCCTGAGAAAAAGGAACAAAATAATAATGTTTTGTATTCATTAGCCTGCCGATATTTTGTGCCGAGGCACCCAATGCATCGTTGGTTGCAATCGCAATCAGTACAGGTTTTTTTTGTCTTAAATGTGATTTTACTGCCATTGTAACGGTTGTATCAGTAATACCCAGTGCCAGTTTGGCGGCAGTGTTGCCTGTGCATGGAGCAACAATCATAATATCTGTCATTTCTTTGGGGCCTATGGGTTCACTTTCTCTGATAGATGAAATAACCCTGTTTCCGCTGATTGCTTCAGCGGCGGCAATAATATCCTGTGCTTTACCGAAACGGGTGTCTGTCCCGAACAAATTGAAAGACATGATCGGTAGGATATGATAACCGAGGTCTTTAAGTTTTTGCATCTGTTTTAATGATCTGGATATAGTACAGAATGAACCGCACATAGCATATCCTACGTTAATCTTATTCATATTTCATCCTCCCCGATAATATTGCAGATCGCATTTTTTATTATAATACCGGCCGTTTTGGGAGCTACTTTTCCGGGAAGGGAAAGTGCATGGAATACCGGAATGGACATATTATCAGCAGTTTCTTTGTCTATGCCTCCCGGAAGGGAAGCAAGATCAATTATAACAGCATTTCCGGCAGAAGCGGCCAGTGTTTTTCTGTCGAAAACCAGAGCCGGTACAGTATTGAATATGAAGTCAAAATGTCCGGAAATCCGGTTTGTTCTGACAGCTTTCATACCTGCTGCTTTAATCAGTTCCAGATCTTTGTCCTGTCTGGCACTTACTGTAACATTTGCTCCCAGTCCTTTAAGATACAGTGACAATACCCGTCCGATCCTTCCGTAACCGGTTACCAGACAGGAAGAACCGTTGATAGTGATATCCGAGTTTTCCATAGCGATTGCTATAGCCCCTTCGGCTGTAGGTACAGCATTAGCAGCAGCAAAGTCCTCTCTGCATCCGTAAAAAAAGCATTTTTTTTCGGCAAAATAGCTGTCAGGTGTTTTTCCCTTAAGACCGCAGAATACCGGTTTTGATGCTTCGATTTTGGAAAACAATTTTTCAATGGAAATTCCATGTGCCGAAAAAGGAGCAAACAATGTTTTTCCGTCTTTAGATACCGGAAGCGGCAGAATTACCGCATCGGAATTTTCAATGGCTGAATCTATATCTGAAAAATGCAGTTCCGGAGTATCTTCGCATTTTTCAAATCCGCTTATATTTACAGCATAACCGTCATCGGCAGCTGCTCTGGCACAGTAAAGCTGACGTTTGTCACCTCCGATTACGGCAAAGCTTTTAATAGTATTCATAAAATCCTCCATATAGCAATTAATTCTGTTGGTGCAGAATTTTATTCAGAAATGGCAATTCATTTTAAAGAAATAATATCAAAGGTATCGTTTATTACATTATATGACAAGAATGATGGTTAGTGATTAATACTAATATCTGAATCCGTGAAACTCAATTGTAACTGCTGTTAAATATACAGTATCGATACGTTATTTTATACATTATCACTCGTTCAGATGCTCACCCGTAAGGTGCAGCTTTTCTGCCCGTCACCTGCCCGCTTTACTTTGGGAAGGGGGAAAAATTCAGGCGGCATACGTGCTGTGCACGCATGCCGCCTGAATAGATCAAAGCCCGTATTTTTTCAAAAGACCTTCCATCAACTTTACGGATTCATGTTATAATTAAACTTAATCCTTCGGTGCGGAAAGAAGTTTGGTATTGTTTTTTATTATTTTGTTAAAATCCCGTCTGTGACGATATTTAATAATGATAAACAGAACTACCGAGCGCAAGCCGACCAATGTTGTAATAATACCAAGTATCAGCACAAGCATACCCAATACGGAATTATGTTCAAGATACATAAATGTCAGACCAATCAGTGTGACAGGAATTCCGGCAGCGAGGGAGATGACAATAGAAGACACTTTGTATTTTAGTTTTCCGGCTGTAGTACGTTCTTCATCTTCCGCAATTTCTTCGGGAGTTTTAGCTGCTTTTCGGTTCAGATTTGTCAGCGTATATATACCAATGATAATAAAGGGTAAAGAAGATAGAATAATTATGAATCCGATATAGGTCATTGTTTTCGTCCTGATACTGGATGGGTCATCGGGATTATAGCATACGGTGATTTTGTCGCCCTTCCGCCATTGTTTTTCGTATTGACCAAGTTCAATATTTTCGTATACGGTTCCATCTATCATATAGCTGACGATAGTCACAGTATTTTCACTGCTGAGAGTATGGTCGCTGTCAATTGTTTTGAATCCGGTAACAGTAGCGGTAGTTTGCGGCTCACCGTAAGAGGTAAGCTGCAGTGTACTGACAGCAGTTCCGGCTACGATCAGCAGGATACCGATAATAATAAGTAAAACTCTTGAAAATCTTCCGATATTGGATACCGGTTCCATGTCATCATCCTCCTTGTGAAATCAGGGATGCATTTATAATAAATGTATGCGACAGAGCATTTTGATATGTAATAAAACTGTAGGTTAGCTCCGGATACTGTTGAAGATAGTTTCTGACAATTGAATTTATGATATTTACAGTATTCTGATACTCTGTAGGATCCTCGAATTTAATAGATAGAGCATGAATTCCCTCAGTTGTATAATGGCTGTTCAGAAGTCCGGTGATTTTTTCCTGAATATTTTCGCCCTTTTTTATATATAAGCCGTTAAGAATATGATAGTTCAAATCAGAAGACGTACATTCCGGAATTCCCAGATCGGTAAACACCTTACTGACTTGCCGTTTATCATATGTCATTTCATCACTGGTATTAAGGAAACCATAGTTAGGCGGATTGTAGATTTCGGTGTTTGATTGAACATTGTCAACAGTAATATCAACGTGATAATATTTACCTTCAATTTTAACAATATTCCATGAGTGGTTAGGATATATGGCAGTTTTATCCCATTCCTGTTTTCCCAACATTCCCAGACATTCGTAACCGAGCTTTCTCATACACCAGGTAAAGGATTTGCTGAATCCTTCACAGCGCCCTACGTTGTTAATTAATGTGCTGTATACAGAACCTGCCATTGGAAGAGATTCATTGTATACCGCATGATCAAAGATAAGATCATATACCATTTTTTCAGTTTCATATTCGCTTTTTCCTTCGGCTTTTTGCAGCAGTGTTTTCCGGAAGTCTTCCAGCTTTTTTACTGCCGGTTCATAATCCTTCTGTTCCATACAATATGAGAATGTGACTTGCGTTACCTGACCATTTTCGTTGTATTCAGGAAAATAATCACCGCTGAGCTGTATCAGTTCAGGACAATCATAATTTAAAAGAAACATAAGCGTTGTCAGTTCACTGTCGGTGACGGGAGTGAAAAATACAGCAGATTGCTCAAATTTCATTGCCGCTGAATATAATTCTGTGAAATGATATTTGTTCTCGTCCGAAAGTTTTTTGACGAAATATTTGCTTTCATAGTCCTGTATTATTTTCAGGTCTTCCTCCGTTGCTTTTTTGGGTTCGGGAGGGAGAGAAGGTTCGGGCGATGGCTCAGGGGGGATTTCCGAGAGTTCCTGTATGCTGCTTTCCGTCTCACTGGTCACGGCGGCAGTAGCAGATTCCGGTTCATTATGCCGGCAGCCTGAGAACATAAACAATATGAAAACTAATGACAAATATATCAGATATTTTTCTTTCATAGGCAGTTATACCTCCGTTTCGAAAAAATACTTCTGAAATAGTGAAAGGTGTAACCTTAATACTGAGGAGGTCTTTTCTTCCTTCTTTTGGGTTTTTCTTTTTTCAATCCGCCTGCAAACGGGTCATCGCTGCCTTTTTTAATCAAAGCTTCAAGAGAAGGATCTATTTCATAATTGTCGGTATTCTGATGGAACGGGTCATCAGATCCTTTTTTTATTAATGCAGCCAGTGATGGATCAACCTGATAGTCATCTGCACTTACATTAAACGGATCATCGCTGCCCTTCTTTATGATAGAACTCAGGTCATTCGTGTCAATTGGTGCAAATGAAGCAGTTTCTGCTTTAGGTTCAGGTTGAGATGGAGCGTTGTACTGCTGAGGTTCAGGCTGAGATGGAGCGTTGTACTGTTGAGGTTCAGGCTGAGATGGAGCGTTGTACTGTTGAGGTTCAGGCTGAGATGGAGCAGCGCTGTACTGCTGAGATTGCGGCTGAGGTGGGTAAGTACTATACTGCTGTGACTCAGATTGTTCATTATGTGTTGAAAAAGGCTGTTCGGATGAGGTTTGCGGAATATCATCCGGTTCAATAGTTCTTGGAGCCTCAAATTCATCATCATTGATTGTCATTGGTTTTGACGGAGGCAGATGGCTAAAATCGAGGGAGGTATATCCGCCATCGGAAGGCTCTGAACTGTAGGGGGAATGGTATTCCGGTACGTTAGTGGTCTGAGAAGCGCCGTAGGTTGGTGAAGTAGTTGAGTTAGCATTATATGTCGGATCGGAATACGGCTGATTTGCATTATAATTTGAAGATGAATAGGAATTTTGCTGCATACCGGCACCATAAACCGGCTGCGGTGGAATATCGGGAGCTGTATATGAATAGCTGTCAGAATGTGATTTATTTAGAATCGCCTCTCTGAATTTACGGTCGTTTACATTTTCCTGATGTTTGCGAATCAAGCCAATTATACCATGAATCAATGTAACAGCGGCAGCGATTGCTAAAAGGCCGTATCTTATATATATTTTGTTTCTGGCATTATTGAGTGCTTCATTATAGACTGATTCACGCAGAAAAGCGGAAGTCGGATCAGAGTTGCTCACATAGATTGTCCATTTACTGCCTTCATGAAGGTTCAGAACTTCTGTACCCAAGGTCTGGTCTTCGAAAGAAACCTCATATTCTTCACCGTTAACCTCATAGCTGAATGTAACGTCTGTAAACAGCAATCCGGGTTTAATACTGTCACAAACTGCTTCTGTCGGTGTTGAAGAAGCAATAAAGGCATCCGCTGCTACTGTTTGAATCCATGACGGAAGAATCTTGTACAGGCAGAACAGAAGTATAAGCAGACCAAGAATAAAATTGACGATAGGCGGATATTTAATAAAACCTCTTCTCATTGTGTTATAATCTCCTTTTTTATCTTACGTTTTTGCCTTACCGAAAGAATTATCGCCGTAAATTCCGGCAGAGTTGTAATCTTCCTGACTGCCATAGGAATTGTCACCGTAAATTTCTGATGAATTATACTGATTATCGGAATCAAACATGGATGCAGGAGTTTCATATGCTCCGGCATTGTAAGGATTATCAGGGTCGGTATTTATATTTGTTGCAAATGGATTATTCAGATCCTCTTGACTCATATTGGGATAAGCCTGTTCCGGCTGATAGTTCTGAGCCTGTTCATATCCGGCATTAGGGTCATAATAATTCCGGTTATCATTTTCAGGCTGAGATTCACTGTTATCATCATAGCCGGTATATACAGCAAAGGGATCAACGTAGCTGTCCATCAGATGATCGCTGAAAACATCACCGGCAGCATAATCAATATGTTCATCGCTGAGTCCGCTGTCTGTGCCGACCTCTCCCATATAGCCGATTTCATCAGGTTTTTCAAATTTTGGAACATAGCCGTCTTTGTTCCGGATCAGAATAACAGTATTGCGAATAATCAGTGCTGACAGCAGCAGAACAATCACTGCCAGTACAATATAAGCTGCCGTATAATCCGGATATATCTGAACGGGATGGCAGTAATTCGGATTATCAGTTTTATAATAAATTTCAAATGCGGTACCTTGGTCGATATAGGCAAGGCTCGGGTCGGTTTCTGTCAGTCTGACGTTATAAGTGGCATCTGTGCCTTTTTGTTTGACATCGAAAGTAATATCGATCAGATAAGTTTCGGTTCCGGCGGCAGATGTAATATTTTTACCGGTACAAACAGCTTCACAACGGTCAAATCCGTCTTTGAACATTTCATCCTTATAGGGTGAATTATTGAGATTTAAGAAAATTATCAGACATATGATAATTCCGACTATACCCGCAATGATAAATGCAACAGGCGGTATATTTATTTTCTTTTTTTCCATATTATTCTCCGTTCAATCAGGGAGTCATGATACGATAATAAAGGGTAAAACCAAACCCAAAAATGTGCGTCATGCTTAGTGTCAACACGACCTGATCAGTTCGTGTCAAAGTTTACCTGTAAAACAATTATATCACCTGTATCACAGAAATGCAATGTCATTTTAAAGTTTTGCTGCCCTGACATCGGAGCCGTGATGTACTTCCCCGGGGGAAACCCTTCCTAAAAAAACTGAAAATATTCATATGATCTATTCTCAAACCATTTGATCGCAACAGGAAATACCAAAGAGGCACAGTACTGCTATGTTTTGGAAGAATCTTTGGTTATAAATTTTTCCCGTCTGGCTTTAAGTCTTGAAAGTGCAGCGGGATCAATATCCTGCATTCTTTTTTCAATATAATGCCGTCTGTTTTCAACTATTTCATTAAGTTTTTCCAGTCTTTCAGGATCGCTTTTCATTTCTTTCTT